>NVWB01000244.1 GCA_002733575.1 Blastopirellula sp.
GGACCCACTCGGGCGGCTCTCATGACCGGACGGCATTGCCGGAATGTGGCGTTCCATACCAACCCGCCTCCTAGCGACCTGATCTCCCGGGAAACGCTAACGATGGCCAACGTCTTTGCCGCCAACGGTTACCGCACCGGCATTTTCGGAAAATGGCATCTGGGTGATTACTATCCCCACCGCGCTATTGATCGGGGATTCCAGGAAGCGGTCGTTCACGGCGGCGGCGCCATCACCACGGTCGGCGACATCTGGGGGAACGACTACTTCGACGACCGCTATTTTCACAACGGCAAGAAGACCCAATACAAGGGCTTCTGTACGGATGTCTGGTTCAACGAGGCGACCCGGTTCATACTTGAGTCTCAAGCGAAGGGTAAACCTTTCTTCTGCTATCTCCCGACCAACATTCCTCACGGCCCCCACTATGCCCATGAGGAATACGCAAAGAGGTTTGAAGGCAAGCCTCATCCTCAGCTATTTGCAGCCCTGGCCCACTTTGATAATCGCGTGGGAGAGATGCGTTCTATGCTGCGGGACAACGGCCTAGCGGAGAACACCATCTTCATCTATTGTACGGACAATGGCAGTCCCCGGTCCTATGCCGGAGGAATCTTCAATGCTGGAATGACCGGCGGCAAAGGTTCCTCCTATGAGGGCGGTCACCGCGTTCCTTGCTTCATCCACTGGCCAACTGGAAAGCTGACCGGTGGCCGTGACGTCAATCAGCTTAGCGCCCATCTCGATATTCTACCCACACTCGTGGATCTCTGCCGATTGCAGACCCCGAAGAACTATCAGACAGACGGTATAAGTCTGAAGCCCGTACTTGATAGCGTCACGAACAATCTCGGGCCCCGTGTTTTGGTGGAATCGTTCAAGGGCACCGTCATGACCAAGCGGTGGCGACTCATGCGCGATCCGCGTTCAAAAAAACATCCGGAACTCGATGGCCAGCTGCTCTACGACATGTCGGCAGACCCGTCGCAGCAGAATGACGTGGCCCAGGAGCACCCTGAAGTAGTTTCACGCTTGAACGTCGTACTGGAAAGAGTAAATGCAAAGAACGACAACCGGCAGCAGAGATACATCATCGGTTCAGACGAACAAAACCCCGTTGAGTTCAGTCCGTCATCATGGTCGGAGAGAATTTCGACTTGGCAGAAAGGGATTCGTATCGGAACACCAGGTGCTGTTCCGATCTTCGCCGAGGTCGAAATTCCGGGCATCTACCGTTTCAGTCTGAGACGCTGGCCGGTGGAAATGGACACGCCCATTCGCTCCGCTCCCGAGCTGACCGTTCCTGACGGATTCGAGGGCAAGACGAAGACCGAGAAGGGAATGGCGCTGCCCATCGTCAAGGCTCGCCTCAAAGTTCCTGGTTTTGAAAAGACGATCGAGGTGACGGATGACATGACCGAGGCCGTATTCACCGTGTCCTTGAAGAAGGGAGATTGCGACATTCTCGCGGAGTTTTTCGCGGATGACGGCAAAGAATACGGAGCCTATTTTCTCTCTGTAGAACGCAAAGGGGCGACAGAGACGGCACAGGCGAAAAAACCAGCAAAAAGGTCTGCTGCCTTGGCGACCGATAAATGGCCTAATATTGTGTTTCTTATGTCCGATGACCACAAGGCTTCAGCGATGGGCTGCATGGGGAACCAGGAGATCGAGACGCCATATTTGGATCGGCTTGCTGGAAAGGGTGTTCTGTTTGAACGCTGTTACGCGACCAGTCCGCTTTGCAACCCGAGTCGGGCTACCACCATGACCGGAATGTATGAATACAAAACCGGGGCAAATTTTTCGATCGGTCCGCTCGATTCAAAAGACTGGGTTGAGCTGTCCTATCCCATGTTGCTGAAAGAGGCTGGTTACCGAACCGCTTTTGCTGGCAAATGGGGTTTTAATTTAGATGATCGGAACTATATCGATGACTTTGACGCATGGGGCGGATTTGATGGATCCCAGCAAGGATCCTATGTCACGAAGGAGAATTCATCGCTCGTGGGTTATTCTCAGGAGCATCCACATGTTTCGCGTGCGCTCGGCGCCTTTGGCGCCGATTTTATTGAGGCGTCCGCGAAGACGGGGAAACCCTTCTGTCTTTCGATCAGCTTCAAAACGCCCCACCTTCCCCACAAAGTAATCGATCCTCTTGATCAGGGGCGCTACAAGGGAGTGACTTTTCCGCGTCCACCTAGTTTCGGACAGGCAGGCCAGGATCTGCTGCCCACACAAGCCAAGCTGGGACGCCAATATTTGCTGCGCAAGGCATGGGGGGCCGATCAATTTCAGGATCATTTGCGGTCGTATTACCAGCTGATTTCCGGCATGGATGCAGCGATTGGAAAGATTCTTCATTCGCTGGAAGAAGCTGGCATAGAGGATAATACGGTGGTGATTTACACTTCAGACAATGGCTATCACTGTGGAGAACATGGTCTGCAGGGAAAAGTGTTGCCTTATGATTCCTCGGCACTGATTCCGTGTATCATTTATGATCCACGCAGCCTATCCAAAGGAAAACACCTGAGAAATTCATCTGTGGTCGGTAACATTGATTTTGCACCGACGATCCTTGACCTGGCCGGTATTGAGGTGCCTGCGAAGATGGATGGTGTCAGTCTTCGCCCCCTCATCGATGACCCGTCTCTGCGAGTTCGTGACAAGATGCTCTTGATCCAGAACTGGGGCTGGATGATCAATGACCATAATCGAGGACTGGCGGTGGTAAGTGAGGATTGGAAGTATATCAATTGGTGTTACGCCGATGAAAATGTTCCTCCCGCTGAAGAGCTGTTTCACCTAACAGAAGACCCAGGTGAAATGAACAACGTCATCAGTCATCCCGAGAACCGAGAAATGCTGGCGAAGCTTCAGGGGGCCTACGACCAGTTCCTCGATACCTGGTCGAAAGAATGTGTTGAAAGTGAAGATTACATGCGTCTCATCAAGCTTTTTGACCGCAATCTTCACTGGAAAGAGAAGCACTACCAGCACATTAAGACCGAGGGCAAGGGCATGTCTGGTTTTCGTGAGATCTACAAAGAGTTAACGGGAAAAGAATACGAAGCGAATTGATGACATTCTATTCAGTTTCATGAACGGGAAAAGCCCTTCCTACCAGACGTATTGCTTTACGGTTCACAGATTCATTTGGCGGTTGCTGCCTTGGCTGCTATCAGCCATCTTTGTCACCCTTCGCTAAGAACTGAAATCAGTAAAAAGAATATCAAATACTGGGTCCAGTTTAAGGGACAAGGGTTCCCGCCGATTCGATATTCGGCTCAATTGGCTCCATTATTTGTGATTCTTGGTTCCCTAGGCGGCCGAAAGTCTCCGGACGAGCCAAACACGTAGTGCTCCGCCCAGAAACAATAGAATAAACGCAAAAATCATTAGCACCGCTCGACTTTGTTCTTGCCAAAGCCCTAGCAAGAACATCCATCCACCGATGAATAGTACACTGGTCATGACCATCTGGATGGGAAAGGGATCGAATGGAGTAGTAGCCGGTTGCTCGGAAAATAGTTCCGAAGATTCCGACAACATACGTGTGACTACGCCACCGGCCACGTCATCTGTTTTCTTCAGCCATTCAATTGCGAATAACATTGCCACCGGCAGCAGTACGCCAACCAAGACTTCGACGTTCTTCGTGTTGTCTGCCAAAAAATTTGCGAACGCGTACAAGGCATCTCCCTCGGCAATCCACGGGTTGCCTACAAATCCGAATCTCAGTACTGCGCCGATAGTGAAGCTAGTTAGAATCACAATTACCATATCACGAATCCCAATTTTTCGGCTGAATAGCCCCCATAGCGTCGGTGCATAGAGCGGGACAACGAGCAGATTATTGATTGTGACGATCAGCTTTTCCGCGCCGCCCAACTGAGGTACAATAATGGCCGTCGCCACCAACAAGATGCCTAGAACAACTGTAAAAACACGTCCGACAAATACCAAAGTACGTTCGCTTGCGTTTGGTTGGACCATGGCTTTGAAGAAATCGTTGGTCAAGACACCGGCAAACACATTCAACTGGGAACTGACCATGCTGGCTGTGGCTGAAAACATCGCGGCGATCATCAGTCCCAACACGCCTGGCGGCAAGACAGATTGAGCTGCCAAGATGTACGCTTGCTCTTTGTCCACGCCCTCCACTTGACCTCGATATAGCAGTGGTGGCAATAACCAGAAAAGCGGCGTCACCAAATACAGGACTCCAAAAAGGTAGGCGGACTTTCTCGCGTCGCTGGGACTACGAACCGCAAGAAAACGTTGCACAAACGCCCATTCAGCTCCGATCATGAAAAAGTGAATCGTGACCCAGCCACACAAAAAGAACCAACCGTATTTGTCAGCAGTCGGCGAAAAGAATGATTCAGGAACTGCGGCAATGAAATCAGAAGCACTATCTATCCTACTGATCATGAGCACGGCAACCATGAAAACCACGACCGTCAGCACAATGAACTGCAACACATCGGTCATCAATACCGCCCACAATCCCCCCTGCATCGTGTAGAGGATGATGATCGAGCCAAACAGGATGATGGCCCAATTTAAATCGAGTGGCATCAATGCAACCAACAGTTTGGATAACGCATAGAGCGAAACAGAAACTCCAAGAATTCGCTTAAAGAGCATGATCCAGGTGAAGAAGTGCAAGCCCGTTTTGCCGAAACGAAGTCTTACGAACTCGGCCGGTGTTGAGATATTCAGACGGTTCCACCGCGCGGCAGCGAAGTAACCTATTGCCAACGCGGCGATTCCGTAGCACGTGTTGATCGCTACCGCAACGAATCCATATTCATAAGCAATGCCTCCCCAGACCACGAAGGTGGCCGCTGAAAACATCGTCATGAAGCCACTCAGCCCTGCCGCCCACCAAGGTGAACTGCGTCCGGCCGCAAACATGTCCTGCTGGCTGGTCGTGCGTTTGGCCGAGACCGTGCTGATGACAAACAGACCGACCAAGTAGAGGAATAATGTTAGATAATCTGGAGTCGTCATGATGCGTTATGTAATTCTCTTCATCGCCGCACGCATCGCATCCGACGGTTCGACTCCGATTCCGGGGGTTTGTGGCAGTATATAAGAACCGTCTTCACAACTCAGTACATTGCTGGTGAAGTGTCGAAATGGTTCAAAAACGGAATGCTGAAATTCATGCGAAACCACGCCTCGAAGCGCGGCACTCGCCTGCAGGCTGGCGGCAAGAAAGATGCCCGCACCAATCGTGGCGTGAGGGATGATTGGCAGGTGGTGTGCCTGAGCGAATCGGCCGATTCGCATGAACTGTGTGATACCGGTATGGCCCATTTCGGGCTGAACGATGTGAATGGCACGTCGATCAATCCGCTGTCGTGCATCGAATTCCGTTCGCCACTCTTCGCCACCCGCGATAGCTTGGTTACTCAACACGGCGACTTCCGCTAAGCCTTCGATGTCTTCAGTCGGCACTGGTGCCTCTAAAAACCATGGCCTTTCACCAGCAAGTTGCTGCGTTAGATCAAGAGCTTCGCGAGCCGTATAAGCCCAGTGCAAGTCAATTGCGATTCGGGCCTCGTTGCCCAATTCCTTTCGCAGGGCGGTCAATTCTTTCACAGGCCCTTCATCTGCGACCGGCATCGCGAACTTAAAATCGTCAAAGCCGCGCTGCTGCCACTGCTGTGCCAACTCGCAGCGTTCGGCCAGTGTATCTTTGGGGAGTCCTGAAACGTAAGCAGGAATTGACGCGTGATAAGGACCACCCAACAAAGCGGCGACAGAAAGACCGGTTCGCTTTCCAGTAATATCCCAAAGCGCAATATCGATCGCGGCAAGTGCATCCAAATAGAATCCGCCGGTGTAGCCTCGCACACGCATCAAATCATAGAGTTGATCATGAATCGCTTCGCGGCGAATCGGATCTTGACCGATCACAAATCCAGCCAGCAAGTCGTTGATGATCGCGGCCGTTGCTGTCGGTGCGATGATTCCGTAAGTCTCGCCCCATCCTTCGATGCCACTCTCAGTGATGGCTCGAATCACTAGCGAGCGATTATGACTCGGATAAACCGTGCGATTACCTCTGCGCACAAAGTATCCGTGCTCGTTGATGACCTCGCCAGTACGTAAACTTCCGAGATAAGGCTGATCCTGTTGCAAGTCGACGGTATAGACTTCGACTGCTGCAATAGGATCGGGTAGAGATGATTTCGCCATGTCACTTATTCCTTCCATTCCTGAATCGAACCCCTTTTGAGAAGATCCGCGAGCATGGTGTCGATGTCTTGCCTCGCCGTTTTGTCCAATTTCGGCAGAGACGCACGGACATGCAATCGCTCAACAACGCTACGTTGCTTCAATACATATTTGGTCAACCGCATGCGGTATATCATTTGCGAGACTAGCAACGGCAGACTATCGCGATACAACTCACGAGCACGCTCGATCTGACCTGAACTGTGAGCTTCGTAAATCGCAACATGCAGGTCAGTCAACTCCACCGCTGGGATCGCGCCAAGTGCGCCACGGTCGAGTTCATCGATCAAGTAACGAGAACCGCCACCACCAAGCACTCCTTTCAAATGAGGAATGTGCAGCAACTGCAACTGTGAAATCACCGGACCTGAAGGCAATGTTTCCTCTTTAACGTACGTGATCGATTCGTTCGCTCGCACGATTTCCGCCAAGGCTTCTGCCCCCAGTCCTGCTCCGATCGGCGTGGGCGCGTTTTGCAGAATAATTTCAGCAGATGTCAAGCGACGGGTGATGGCAGAAAAAAACTCCAATTGTGCATCCAACTCTTGACCAAGACTCGCAGGAGCCATGATCATTAAGTGGCGGATTCCATTTTCTTCGGCTTGCTGACCGGACACGATAACTTCATCGACCGTTGTTGCACTAGCACCACCGATGATCGGCACCCGCCCAGCAACTTCGTCATTGACAACCCCCATCAGTTGTCCACGTTCCTCCGGCGTCAAGAAATTATATTCGCTGGCAACACCTGGAAAAACGATGCCATGTGCACCTGCATTTATCGCAAAGCGAACGACGCGACGCAGGGCATCGGGATCAATAATGTTATCATCGGAAAACAGAGTCGGGATGACGGGGAAGATACCTTTAAGCATTTCAGTCTTTATCTCTTATTAAAAATTAGGCAGTGTAAACCGAGTGTGACCGGTTTCTTCGTACTCAGAATCACTGAATGTCAGTCTCAGTAATTCAACGTATTGCTATAATAAGTGCTCGAAAGCTAGAAATTGGACAGCCATCCTGTTCAAATTAAGTGAGTTTGTCTAAAAAACTTCAATAATATTGATTAGATTACTGTCCAAAACCTCGTGTGGATGCACTTAATAGACATATGGAAGACAATCAACAACCCGATCCGACCACAAATCCAGAGCAATTCATTGAGTTGCTCGCGGAGCATGATCACGCACTCACCTCATTTGTGATGAGTCTGATTCCAGGTTCGTCGGATGCTCAGGACATCTTGCAGGAAACAAAAATGGCCCTCTGGCGATCATTCGATAAATTTCAGCCAGGGTCCAATTTCAGAGCATGGGCAAGACAGACTGCGTTGAACCGCGTCTTGAATTTTCGACGGCGGAAGGCACAAGAAAACGAACGGTTGTGGTTTACCGAGAAGTGCTATGAATTACTGGCAACGGAATTCGACCATGATGCACAGCGACGTGAAGATCAGGCAGTACATCTTCGAAAATGCATCACTAAGCTACCAACAGAGCAGCAGCGACTACTAACGCTTCGTTATTTTCATGATTCAACGGTCGAAGATATCGCCGCAAAAGTTGAGCGAACTGTTCAGGCGACATACAGAGCGCTGAGCCGTATTCGTCTTTCTCTCCGTAACTGCATCCATCAGGAGGTTCGTCATGAAACCAGAGGATGAATTTCAATTCGCACAGTGCGTTGAACGCTACTTCAACGGCAACTTGAGCAATGACGAGTTCGTAAAACTCGAATCGAAGTTATTGCAGGATGCCGATGCACGATCCCTGTTTTTGGATCTATCGCAACAGCATGGCATGCTGCGAACTCTTGATGAGGCCCTGGTCAGTGAACAGCTACAAAAACCCACAACGCAGCGGTGGTTTCGCTCATTGGCGGTGGTAGCAACTATAGCGGCCACAATCTTGCTGATGTTCAACGGGTGGGTGTTGTGGCCCCGAGATATCGCAACACTTGTGTCGAACGAAAATGCAACTTGGGAGAGCCCATTGCCCACGGTGACCGGTGCGAAGCTGGAGCCGGGCTATATGCGACTGAAATCTGGTATGGCCAAAATTCGTTTTCACTCAGGCGCGGAAGTCTTATTAGAGGCTCCGGCCACGATTGTATTGCAAACGACAATGCGGGCCAGGTTGGAATCAGGGTCAGCAATTATCACCGTGCCCGAAAGTGCAACCGGATTTGCCATACAAACGCCCGACGCGTTGGCCATCGACCATGGAACGGCGTTCGCGGTTTCGGTCAGTAAGGATGGCGAGTTGAGTTCGTTTGAAGTCCTATCGGGCGAAATCTCAATTCATCACGACTCGACAGGCGAAGAAATCCGTCTAACCGAGCAACAAGCGGCATCGGCCAGCAAAGCAGGTCTCAACATTGTGCAAGGCGGACTGTCTGAAGGTCAATTAGCTGAGCGGGAAAAGTTTGTGCGAATCACGACAGAGGGCCAAGAGGTTTCGGTCGCTCGAAGAGGAGAATTACACGATCAACTGTTGACGGTCAAGCTATCGCAAAAAAATGGTGTACATGATCGACGTGCAATTTTTAATTTTAACCTTCACGATCTGATAGAACCAGACATTGATCGGGCTAGACTACGGTTGAATTTAGTTCCCAGTGGACTTGGCTATGCCACGCGATTGGCTGAACTCAATGAATTTCATGTGTACGGACTGATCGACGAAGCCTCAGAGCCAACAGATTTCTCCACAATGAATTGGATGAATGCTCCTCAGCTTGAGCGTTGTCGTTTAATTGGAACCTTTACGATTCCTCGTAGCCGACAGCGGGAAAGCATTGTGATAGAAACACCAGAGCTATTGAATTTTCTAAAGTCTGACACCTCCGGACGCGTTACGTTTGTCGTGACGCGTGAGACACGTGAGATCGAAAATGTGGGCCTAGTCCACGCGTTTGCCAGCAGCACACACCCGGATGTGTCTGGTCCGAGTTTAGAGTTGTCACTGAATAATCAGTTATCCGTTGAGGAGAAGGCAAAAAACTAATGGAAGAGTTCATTACAAACCGTAAGAATTAATTCAGAGATACTATCTGCTGTCACGATAAGCAATTTTTTATCTGTTCAAAATTGAAAGAGATATGACACATGATTACTAGAAGAACAATGCTTAAAGATGTCATGTCCAGCGGTGCGGGTGCGGCTTTAGCGTCCTCATTTGTCCCCTCCACTCTAGGAGCTGTCGCGAATACATCAGACACAACTGGAAACCCCAGACGTGTTATCTTTTTCTTACAGAACAATGGTTTTCACACCGCTGCCTGCATCCCAAAAGGGATGAAGAAAAGTGGTTCGCTGTTTGGTGCAAAGTTGCCTGAATCGATCAAACCGTTGGAACCCTATCTGGACAAAATCAACATCATCAACGGTCTCCATGGACGGCACGTCAGCCCCACTCATAGTGCGTATTTCGGTGCCCTCGGCGGATACAACGGCGGCGAGCTCAGGGCTCCCAGTGCAGAAACCATTGATCACACTATAAGCAAGGTGCTGCCACAAACGATTCTGCCTCATCTTTGCATCGGCATGGGAAGCCTTTCTGGAATGGAAAGACAGCCTTCAGTGGCGGCTTTGTCTGCATCCGGAGCGGGCAAACCTCTCTACATGCATTGCAACCCTAATCATCTTTACCAAACGCTGTTTGGCAGCATTGCCGATGGAGACGTTAAAAAGGAATACGAAGCCAGATCCCAAATTCTTAAGGAAGTGGAATCCATCGCGGCAAAGGGTAAGGCCCGACTATCAGAAAGTGATTCGGCCCTCTATGGATCCTATGTAAATGGCTTCAAAGACATTAATAATCTGCGTGAAAAACTCAGTGGTTATTCCGAGACGCTCAAACAATTTCAACCGGAATATACCGAAAAACTTCTCTCGCCGCAGTTTGAAACAGACTGGCATGATTCCCTGCTGGATATTGGCATTGCTGCCCTGAAATCAGGCTTGACCAATACCCTGACCATCGCCTCGGGGCGTGCAGGTGTCTGGGGTTCGTGGGAAGGCTTGGGCGTGGAAACAACCGGACATTTCTTAGGACACATGGGACAGGAAGGAAATCCCATCTGGCACAAAATCCGCAACTATAACTGCCGCATGCTGATAAAACTAATGGAATCTCTCGAATCTGTGCCTGAAGGTGATGGAACGATGATGGACAATACCCTCATTGTCTACACCAGTGGTAACGCTGATAAACAGCACACAACTGCCTCTACTTGGCCCTTCATCTTGCTGGGGAATTGCAGCGGGCGGATCAAAACCGGCAACTTTTTGCAGTTCGATGGAACACGGCCGATCAACGCCCTGTACTCAACGATATTGCATGCCATTGGGGCTCCCTGTGATCGTTACAACATGGATGAGGTCAACGCCAGAAATCTTGACTCGGATAGCGGACCTCTAGAACAACTTCTTGCGTAAAGGCTAAGGAACAATGATGACTTTAAGGAAGTTTGCTTGTGTGTCATTTGTTGCGGCGGTATATTTATCGCTTCTAATGCCAAAGCTTGATGCAGATGATTCAACGAAATTTGAGGCCCAGGTCAAACCATTCCTGGCGAAGTACTGCGTTGACTGTCATGGTACCGACACTCAGGAAGGCACCGTTGCCCTTCATGAACTGGATGGGATTGATGCCGACAACACCCAGTTGTGGAAAAGTATTTTGGAACAGGTGGCAGTAAAAGAGATGCCTCCCAAAGACGAGTCTCTGCCAACGCTCGAAGAGCGACAGCAATTGGCCGAATTTATTGTCAGCGGGATGCAGCACGCTTTAAAGGACAAGGGTGGCTATCATGAGCACCTTCACCCATCCAAAGGCAATCTCTTAGATCATGATCTGCTGTTTGGTGACTTGCCAAAGAACCTGGATCCGACATCTTCTCCGGCGCGCATTTGGCGTCTGCACCCACAAGAGCACTTCACCAGACTCAACGAACTGGTGACCACTGAGCGACCTTATAATCCGAAAAAACCCGGTGTGAGAGCCCGTGGTGATCAGGTTCCTGAACACAGTGTCCGCGGGAGCAATATCTACCTTGGCGTTCAAGATACGATTGACTGGGTAGGCTCTACTTTCTCTCTTCATTCCGGGCTCGCAAAAATCACGCCTGTATTAAGCACCAAGGTAAAACGCGGACTGCAACACTATCCCCACTTATATTCAGTCAACAGTTCTGAAACCTTGAGAATTGCCAGCGATGCGGAAGCCATTCTTCGCTTTATGGCCTACGGGCCTGAAGGCTATCCCTTTCAATTTGTTGATAAATTGGAAGATGTAGATCAAAACAACAAAGGGAAGGCGACTTACAAGGGCCGAACGATTCAAACCAAACATGGCGACCCCGAGGGAGTCTATTACCTCAAGGCATCGAACCGACCGCTCACCCCGGTCTATGACTTAATGGCTGAACCTGGTGTCAGCGATGAGCGAATTACAGTATCCGTTGAATATCTGTTCGAAGCTTTGACGCTGCGACCACCGACTGAGGAGGAAACCGCCACTTATCTCGGAATTGTCAAGAAGTCCATCGAGGCCCTTGGCAAAGAAAAGGGGGCAATCCTGGGTCTGACGCCGATCTTCCTCGACCCTGCCGCGCTCTTTCGCACAGAACTATGTAAAACCGGGAAGCCCGACAAGCATGGCCGCGTCATGTTGCAAGATCAGGAATTGGTATTGGCCATCAATGCCGCCTTCTCTTATATCTCACCAGACAGAGAATTAAAACTCGCACTTGAGCAGGGACGCTTGCAAACCAGAGGGGATGTCAAAAGAGAAGTCACACGTATCCTTGACGATGACAGCATTCGCAAACCTGCTATCCTGCGTTTCTTTAGAGAGTATTTTGATTACGAACTCGCCGGGAAAATTGATAAGGATGACAACCTGCTAATCAAGGCCGGTGGCTTGAGTAAAAGCAAGTCGCACCGCCAGCTCATGGTAAAGATGGCAACCAACACCGACCGTCTGGTGGAGTTGATTCTGAAGGAAGACAAGAATGTGCTTCACGAGCTACTCACCACACGACGGGCAGTTTTACCTGAAAGCTCCAGGGATGTAGGATACTTCAGGGGCATCAGCCAGGACGGAAAAATCGTGGATGAAAATGGCAATCCGCTTTTTGTTCGCAAAGGCACAAAGTTCGTTGGCGTAAAACAGGAGGCCAATGTTCTTCCTCCTCTGCAAGCTAATGATATACCGGGAATTGTCGTGGATAATCCAGATGCAAAAGTTATAGGTAAGTGGTCTAAAGCCAGCGGAGTAACAAATCATGTGGGCACTGAATACCTCTTTACTCGCACCGCCAGCAGCAAAGTGGTTTATCCCGTGACCTTCCCCAAGGCAGGGAAATACGAAGTACGTATGACCATCGCTCCGCACTCCAACCGAGCCCCCAAAGCGCTCGTGATCGTTCGCCATAAAGGCGGAGAAGAAACCTTTCGCATCGACCAAACAAGGGCCCCAGGTACTTTCAATAAGCGAAGATCGGACGGCTATTTTCAATCGTTGGGTTTTTTCGAGTTCCCCTCTGGTCAATGGGAGGCGGTCGAGATTTCTGCCAGAGGTGGCGGTGGTTTCGTGGTTGCCGATGCTGTTCAGTTTATCGCTGCGGACGCGCCCATCGTTGTTGTTGAAAATAAAACAGAACCCACCACCAAGACATCCACAAAGACGCCCGATCAGACAATCCATGTACGGGTTCATTCTTTCGCCGAACTCGAAAGCAAAGGCACCCCTGGCGGGAAGACCGAACGACGACTCACGACTCTTCCTACTGATCAGCGGATGGGCATTCTTACTCATCCCGTCTGGCTGGTCTCCCATTCGGATGCCATGGACAATCATGCCATCTTGCGTGGTAAATGGGTCCGTGAGCGTCTGTTAGGCGGCTCTATTGCAGATGTACCGATTACGGTCGATGCGATGTTGCCGAATGAGCCTGAAGAAACACTGCGTCATCGCATGCGAGTTGTTCGAGAAGAGTATTGTTGGAAATGCCACCAGAAAATGGATCCACTCGGTTTACCTTTTGAAATGTTCAACCACCTCGGGATTTTCCGTACCACTGAACTTGGAGAACCCGTTAATACGACAGGTGAAATCACCAACAGCGGCGATCCTGCTTTGGATGGACCGGTCGACAATGCCCTGGAGATGATCGAAAAACTCTCCCGCAGTGAGCGCGTGAAGCAAGTGTTTGTGCGTCACGTATTCCGTTACTGGATGGGGAGAAACGAAACCATCAACGATGCCCCTGTTCTGCAGGATGCATACAAAGCATATGTAGACAACAATGGCAGTATGAAGGCGTTGCTCACCTCACTACTGACATCCGACGCATTTCTTTATCGGAAGGTTCAGTAGATGTGGATTTACGCTGGACTGGATGACGTTAGGCTTCGCCTTAGCAAAACAAAATTGAGGACACAATGAATACAAAAACAGATATGAACCGACGGCGATTCTTAGGTTCCACTATGGCGACGATCGGGCTGCCAGCTTTAGAGTCATTTGCCGAAAATGAGAAGCCGATAGCAAAACCGAAGGCCTTTGTGGCTGTTGGTAGTTTCTTTGGTTGGTACCGAAAAGAGTTCTTTCCCAAGGAAGTCGGAAAGAATTACACCATCCCGAAGATCATCGAGCCCATCGCGGACCATCGAAACGATTTCACGATCTTTTCGGGTCTTGATCATAGGGCTAAGAATGGGCATGTCGGCTGGGTCAATTTTCTTTGCGGTAAAAACCTTGGAGACTATTCCCTTGACCAAAAGATTGCCGACACGATCGGGCAGAAAAGTCGTTTTCCTTCGCTCCAGCTCGCTGTTGGAGGCGTGGAGAATGAAGGCGGCAGTATCGGTGGCAAGACGAGTTTTACCAAGCAAAAGATCCCTTTGCCCATGATGCGGCGCCCCAGCGTTCTTTATAGTCAGCTTTTTGTTTCAGATTCAGACAAAAAACGCGCAGAGTACATCCTGCGTAGCGGCAAGAGTTCTCTTGATTATGTCCTGGACGATGCTAAGCATTTACAAAGCAACGTGTCTAAAGCTGATCGGAATAAGTTGGAGGAGTATTTTCATTCGCTACGTTCGGTTGAGCAGAGACTCAATCAGAAAATCGCGTCTGTCAATGATGTTATCGCTCAGACGGATTACAGGCTTCCAGATTCAGGTTCAGATCCGATTTCATCAAGCATGATGATGGAAGCAGCGCCCTTGATGTACGATCTTATGGCGCTCGCCGTTCAGACGGAGGCCGCGCCTGTTATGAGCCTGATGTTGAACGGCTTAGGTGCTGTCTTCACAATCGACGGTGAAGCCTTAAAGGTGGGTTATCACTCATTGTCTCACCACGGCAACAAGCCGGAGATGATTCGTGACCTATTGAAGATTGAATGTGAACTGATGAAGCATTTCAATAATTTCTTAACTCAGTTGAAAGAGAAGAAGGATGCTCAGGGCAAGCCCTTGCTTGACAGCACAATTGTTCTTTTGGGTACAGGAATGGGAGACGCCAGCAGGCATGCGAATGATAACCTACCGGCTTTGGTCGCAGGTGGTGGTTTTGACCACGGAAGTCATGTATCGCTTGACCCAAATGAGTACCTGCTTGGAGATCTCTATATCACACTCATGAATAAGATGGGCGTGAAAGCGAATAGCTTTTCCAATGCCAGTCGTAGTCTCAATGAGGTCTTTGTTTGATGCGAAACATACAATTGGCTTATGTCTTGATCTTCACCTTGTGCTTGGCTTTCCAGAGTGTTTCAGGAGAAGACACCGTTTCGAATGAGAAAACTCTTGGGGTCCATCCGCAGAAAATTCTCAATAAGTACTGTGCTGAGTGTCATGACTCCGAGGAGTTGGGAGTCAACTTGGATCTTGATTCCAAGCTGAGTGATTGGAATTCACCGACAAATGTGAAGTTATGGGAAAAAGTGTTGCATGTAGTTTCGGACGGATCAATGCCGCCTGCCAAGGAACCGCAGCCTTCAGACACCGAAAGAAAGATGTTGGCAAAGTGGCTCGATTCATCGCTGCGGGAAAACACCTTTTTTGGCGGCACCTTGGCACGACGTTTGAGCAAAGAGGAATACCTGAATACCATCCGCATTCTTTTCGATCTTCCTGAATATCAAGTTCCCCTTGGTTTTCCTGACGATTCGACTCGCTATGGATTTAATAACACGGGCGAGGGACTTATCATGTCTCCCACTCTCTTGGGAGCCTATCTTAAGGTTGCCAATCAGGTGGCGGATGAGCTTATTCCTGTGAAAAAGATCGCTGAAGCGTCTTCCATCAAAATACTGAAACCAGATGATATGGTGGCGAATTATGCGGCCGCCGCTAAGTACGATAATGCTTTGAGATTTGCCTCCAGCGGCACGCAAATCATGCGCAGTTGCAGTTGGCCGAAACAGATGACGGTTAATTCATCGGGAGTCTATAAGATAACGGTGAGGGCTTCGAGTTTTCTTCCAAGGTCAAGGAATCTTATGCCGAAGGAACCCATGCTGCTGGAGCTGCGCGCGAGAGATCTGGCGGTAGGAGAACGCGAAAGGATTCATCGTTTCCGGCTTTTGAAAATAATCAGCGTCACTTCAGAATCCCCCCAGAATGTGTCCTTTGAAGCCGAGCTATATGAAGGCGAGACGATTTTGGTTTATTGGAATAATTCGCCATTGAGTTACGGGGGAGGCCAGAACAAGGAGCTAGGTAAGCACGTTGGTAAGCGTTTTGAGAAAGATAAACGTGTTTTGGCCGCGTGGCAGAAAGTTGTGCTCGAAAATAGTCACGATCCGAAAGAGGGTGGTTTATTTAACTACGGTGACTTAAGAGGCATGTCGGGCTGGGAGCAGTTTAAGAAAGCCTTTCAGGATGAGAACCTGGACATGAGCTACGCGACTATGGATTCCGTTCAGACGAAGAAGTTAATCGCATTATTTGTCAGTCAAGGGAACGTACTTGGTGAGGCGTTTGCTTATGACTATTTTGAAAAAGGCCCTGCATTAGACCTTCATGAGATCCGTGTCGAGGGTCCTCTTCAAATGGTCGATGGCCCCAAAGATAAGAATGTCAAAGACAGGGCGAGGCGCCTTTTTGGTGGTCGAAATAAAGCATTGTCTAAGGAAGAAAGTATTACAATGCTTCTGGAAGATCTATTGCCCAAGATATTCAGAAAGCCTGTCGAGAGCCGCACCATTAATGCCTATTTGAAAATGGCGACTGAGCACTGGTCGAAGGGGCACTCATATGAAGCTGGCCTTCACCTTTTGATTCGCAGCATTCTCATCTCACCACGATTTCTGTATCGTTCCTTAGATGACGGGTCAATGGATGATTATGACCTTGCGACAAGATTGTCTTATTTTTTGACCCAGGCCCCCCCCGATAAAATTCTCATTGACCTAGCCAGACGCGGCCGTCTATCTGCCGTTCGTCCGTCCAAAGCGGATCCATCGAAAATGGAATACTGGGTTTTGCGCCGAGAGGCGAAACGTCTTATGCCGACAAGTCCTTCGGCCCGAATGGTGCAAAGTTTCACCAGCCAGTGGTTGGGAACGAAGCAGTTGGACAGTATCATGCCTGATCCTGTATTCAACTTCACCGCAGACGATCTCGATTTGGCAAAGCGGGAGGTCGAATATTTTTTCACCGAGATACTTATGACCAATCGTCCTATGACGGATTTTATAGATCCCGATTTTACTTTTACCACGCCTGCATTCGCCGAAAAAATCTATCAGGTAGAAGATGATAAGACAAAAGCGAAAAAGGATAACGCGAACAAATTTCAGAAGATCACTTTAACTCGCCATGGGCGTTACGGCGGTCTTCTAAGTATGTCGGCGGTGATGACCACGACGTCGAATGGCGTTGACACACAGCCTGTACTCCGGGGAGTGTGGGTTCTTGAAAGCATCCTGGGCATGCCTGTTCCGCCGCCGCCGGACGATGTCCCCGCCCTGACTCCTGACACACAGGGCGCGAAAACCCCAAGAGATATATTGGCGGCCCATACGAAACAGAAATCTTGCATGAGTTGTCACAGGAAAATTGATCCTCTGGGGTTCGTGTTGGAACATTTTGATCCCGTTGGGCGTTGGCGTGACAAGTGGCCAGAATCAGGAACGATCATTGACGCGTCGGTAACACTGCAGGATGGGACAAAGGTGGAAGATGTCATCGGACTCAAGCGTTGGATGCTGACGAATATTGACCTCTTTTCGAGATGTCTTGCGGTCAAGTTAATGATCTACGCCACTGGCAGAGAGCCAAGCTATATCGAGGTCAAAGAAATAGAAGACATTATTAAATCCAACAGAGAAAACAAGCACGGCTTCCAAGATCTTTTCGTGGACCTGATTTTGAGTGAGACGTTTCGCTCGAAATAGGATGTCTCGCACCATCTGAGCGATCACTTGGGCGGCGAATTTTTTTCGATTCGGTAAAATGTCCTGCTTTGTGGCTCAGGTGAAGTGGCTCAGCGACTTTTAGCAGCTCAATTGAACTGTCGTCATCGGTGTTCATTCTGTTGATCTTGACGCCGAGTGCAATGATCGGTGTGATTTAGCCTCAACTAACTGCCGGTGACCCTCCCGGTTCCGTAGACTGGTGCTCTAACTTCCGGTGCTTCCATAGGCCGATTGGAGCCAGAACCAGCTCGCGCATCATTGGATCAATGAAATAGTATTAGACGAGCGTGCCGACCGACACGCCTCTTTAATACACCTTTAGCGTGATTAATGTAACCTGCTTCCTGATAGGCACTTAAGAAAAACACACTGTCTGACTTCCAAGCTTCAAACATCAGATTCAATAGATTTGATAAAAAAATCGTCTCCACAAGTCTCGCTGATAGCTAAAAAAAGAGTTTGAATCAATCAACATTAGATGTTGATAAATCACTTGAACGCTTCGGAAAATTACAAGATATAATCATAAATCTCAAGACCTTTTTCTTCTAAATTCCGAAGTCCCCATTGA
>NVWB01000245.1 GCA_002733575.1 Blastopirellula sp.
AGATGATCGGCATCACTTGGCACGCGAGACCGACACCGAAATCATCATGCACGAGCTTAGCCGGGAAATGACCAAGGGAGACAAAGTCTCGTTGTTTGAAGCCTTAAAACGAGCCAGTGTACGTTTTGATGGTGCCTATACTTTGGTCATGCTCAATGCCGAAGGCGACATGCTGCTGGCCCGTGATCCACGCGGCATCAAACCGCTGTGCTATGCCAAAGAAGGCCCTCTGTTTGCGGCAGCCAGCGAAAGTGTGGCCCTGTTGAACATTGGTTTTAAGCCAGAGAGCATAGTCTCGTTAGAGCCAGGGTATGCCATCACCATTACCGATGGCAAGTTTGAAGTGCTCAAGTTTGCCGAGAGCCCTCGTAAAGCCCACTGTTTCTTCGAGTGGATTTACTTCGCCAATGTGGCTTCGACCTTGGATGATCGCAGTGTTTATTTAAGCCGCACCAAGTTAGGCGTGGCCCTTGCTGACATAGAACGTGAAGATGGCCGTGTTCCGTTGGATGATGGAAACACCATCGTGGTGCCGGTGCCTGATACGAGTAAAGCGGCGGCCGATTCGATGGCGTTTGAGTTGGGCATTCCTTCGCGTGAAGGATTGATCCGCAACCGCTATACAGGTCGTACTTTTATTGAAACCGGGGCAACACGTCGCCGAGCGGCAGAAGCCAAGTACACACCACTGCGAGAAGTGCTGGAAGGCAAACGCATCTTTTTGGTCGAAGATTCGATTGTCCGCTCAACCACCATGCGAGTGTTGTTGGATCGACTGCGAGACTTGGGCGGCGTCAAAGAAATTCATGTTCGGGTTGCTTGCCCACCGATTGTTGCTCCTTGCTTCTACGGGATCGACATGTCGACGATTGGCGAACTGTTTGCACCGAAGTTTATGCCGGATGGTCAATTGACCGAAGAGGCACAGGCGGCGATGGCCAAAGAGTTGGGAGCCGACTCGCTACGCTATCTGCCAATCTCGGCAATTGCACAAGCCGTTCAATTTGATGCCGACGATCTATGTCAGGCATGTATTACCGGCGAATACCCAACACCGGCTGGAGAGAAGCTTTACCAAATTGCGGTCGAGAACATCGACACACCCGGTTCCAGAACTTACGAACGCAGAGCGGTTGTTCCGGGCTAAATAATTTGGCTAATCCAAACGATCTGTATTGAAATCATTTGAACACGATCATTTGAACACCGAGTGGAATTCCACTTGGTGTTTTTTTATGCCATCTTGCGGACCACACCTACGACCACGCCTCGTACTTCGGCGTCTTTGACGTAAATGGGTTTCATCTTTTTGTTGGCCGGTTGTAGGCGAATGCGGTTTTTCTCGGGGAACCAGTATTTGAGTGTCGCTTCCCCTTCATCGGTTATCGCTACTACGATATCACCGGCTGAGGCAGTGCTTTGTTTGCGAACGACCACGTAATCGCCATCGTCAATGTGGGCCTCGATCATCGAGTCGCCATCGACTTCCAGCACAAATTGATCTTTATGGGCAAACATTTGGCCAAAGTCGATTCGTTCTTTTTGTTCAATCGCTTCGTGCAAGGTACCAGCAGCAATTTGACCCACCAGCGGCAAACCAGGTTCTTCAGTCAAATCAATTTTAATCTGGATTGCGCGAGACATGTTTGGTTCGCGTGAAATGAGGCCTTTTTTCTCAAGCGCTTTCAAATGGCACATCACCCCGTTAGGTGAACTGATGTTGAAGAATTCCCCAATTTCTCGCACAGTGGGTCCATATCCGCGTTCTTGAATCTTCTCATTAATAAAGTCAAACACATTGCGTTGACGTGCGGTGAGCTGGTCAAGTAAAGCCTGGCTTGTGTTATCTGGGGCCATGATTAGGCGTTCCTGTTAGGGGTTCCTGAAAGGATCGGGCAGATAATGTCTCTGTTGGAATAGTAATATACGCGTGTACAGATGTCAATAGCGTTTGTACACTAATGTTGGTATTGAGGTATTTCGCCCCAAAATCAGATTTCATCGAAATCTATGCAGTTTATGAACTAGAGTTTAGTAGAAATTAATACAACCACTAGGTCTTCAAAGTTTCTGGACACGTCGCTCTTGAAGATTGAACTTGATCAACTCATGAATTGATGGGATTCTGTCATGCGATATTTGCGACGTTTCTTACAGTCGGAAGATGGCCCTACTTCGGTTGAATATGCCATTATGCTGGCCATGGTAATGGGGTTAATCATCACTGCCATCGGTGTCTTGGGTATGACCACAATTCAATCTTACGAATACTCTAGAGATGAGATTGATCGAGTTTTCCCTGAGTTTGATTAGGGCGAGAGTTAATTATCTAGATTCGATTCACGTTCAAGATAGCGTGTTTTCTAGGCTCAATCATCTAGTTGGACTTCAATCGAATTGCAAACTTCCACTTCCTCAGAGACAGACCGGACAATTTCTTGGGCCATCTGCTTTTGGTAGAAAGTGTCGACTCGACCGGTGAGAAAAACTTGGTCACCCTCTAAGCGAACAGTAAGACAACGTAGATTGTGAATGTGGCAACTTGAAAGTGCGGTTTGCACACGAAGCTGAATGTCGGTCACTGTGGAACTAATCATCCATCGTTCCTTGTTTTGATCCGTTCAAAAAACAACTTACAACCTTTTGGCTGTGACAATATCGGCAATAGGTGGGAAACATAAGTTGTAGACAGTATTGCCAAAAAAAGTCAAGTGAACTTGGAACTTTATTTTATTTTCCCCACCTTGCTAAGATATTCTACGACTGAGCTTGCCAATTGTTCAGCAGGTAATTCTCCCTGGAGTACCAGTTCAGGATTCAATGGGGCTTCATACGGAGCATCGATTCCGGTGAACCCTTTGATCCCCCCAGCACGTGCTTTTTTGTATAACCCTTTGGGGTCACGTTGTTCGCAGATCTCTAGCGGTGTATCAACAAATACCTCGATAAAGTCCTGCTTTTCGCCATCAGTCTCAAGCAGGCTCCGCACCAAGTCGCGGTCTTTGCGATAAGGACTGACAAAGGCTGCTAGCGTTATCATGCCAGCATCGCGGAATAATTGAGCCAACGCCCCTATTCGCCGGATATTTTCTTCGCGGTCTTGCGGTCCAAACCCTACTCCAAAGCGGCGAGCGAATTCTTCTCCGTGTTGCTCTGTGAGCATCTCAGGAGATTGATTCAGCCCATGCCGTACATTATCTCCATCTAACAAGTACGAGCGTACCGATTTTTCAAACAGTGCCCTATCTACCAAATTGGCAACCGTGCTCTTGCCGCAGCCACTTAAGCCGGTGAACCAAACCACGCATCCCTGATGATCGTTCAAGCGTTCACGATCCGCTAATGTCACCGCTTGCTGATGCCAAACCACATCGACTTTTTCCATCTGTCAATCTCTTCAAATAGGGGCTGCTAATTGTCGCCTGTCTCTGTGCACGGCTTCTTGTATATTCTCACGCCAAGGCGCGAAGGCGCCAAGTGAGGGTGTGTGGATTGATAAATGATAAATGCGTAGTTGCTCGAGGACTTTGGAATTTGATTGAAAACTCATGTGGTGTCTGATAGCATTTAATCGAGTGATCTAAACCAAGAGGTAATCAATGGACATATCAAGAGAACTAACCGCACAACTGTTTTGTTTAGTTAGTTTTTCAGCAGGAGTCATCGGGATTGCAAATGTTGTAATTAGGAGCAAGGGCGGCAGTTTGTTTTGGTTTTTAGCAGCCCTTTTATCTCTTTCAACAATGTTCTTTCTCTTAGAACTACTCAAGAGGCTTTTTAATGAAGAGAAGGTCACTCCTGATATTCTGATCCCTACATTTGGAAGTCCGGTTATATTACTAGGATTTTGCTTACTCTTTCGCATAATTACTGGCTTCTTTTTACTTGGCGTAGCATTCCTTCTTAAAAAGTTATTTGGAATAGACATACTTCCTGATAAGGGTGAAGAATCGCAAGAGGGGCACACGTGATGGCCTGAGTTCAATAAGAGGTCAGAGCGGACTTTAATCCATATTCGGACTCGAATTTGATGATATCTAGCCCCCTGTAGACTCTGATGGCCTACGGCCACACCGACGACGTTCCGAATACGTTTGATCTTGAAGCACAGTCAACGCCGGAATCGTCGGCGGTGCTACCCGATATGAAATCGTTCGGCACGGTAAAATTTAAAAGAAACTAACGTCTAGAGTTTTAAGCAACGGCAAGGAATAAAAGAAGCCCGGTCTCTGTCTTAAGACCGGGCTTCTTTTATTTGTTCGGTTATCAATTGTTGGCTGCTTATTTTCGCCGCTTATTTTCCTAGTGGACTGGCACGATTTTTCCAAGAGAAATCACCTTGTTTACTGACTAAGCGAGCATTCACAAAGTAGAGAATATCTTTTAAGCAGTCGGCTTGTGGTTCAATTAAAAGACGTTCTCCGTTCAGGCTTGTAGGCTTGTCGATACGGAAGAAGTCTTTCTTGTCACGAGATTCGGCCGCATCCTCAAATTTTGTCATGCGTTTTTTGGTGACCATCAGTTCCAATTTTTTGGCATCCGAATAGGTGCGAGCTTCGCCTCTGCCGACAATGACCATTATCGACAAGAAGGAACTCATTGCAGGCGTTTGAAGTGCTTTGGCATAAGAGAAACCCTTGAAGCTCGGGTCCGGCGAAACAAGCACCAGGGCTTTGACATCTTGCCCTTGCTTCAAGCCTGACAAGACCGGCCAACTCCAATCTTGAACGGCCCAGTTGACCGCCACAATCGTACTAAAATCACAGCCGATAATAGTCAGCATTTCGATGTTCAGTTTGCCAGCGTTGTTTTCGGTCATTAGAAATCTTTTGACCGCTTCCATGTCTTGGGTAACGTAGGTGGCAAAATTAGCCGCTCGAATGCGGTCCAGTTTAATCTCCTTGACTTGACCGTTTGGTAATGTTACCGATTTGCTATCCCCGTGACCACGTAAGTCGGGAATAATCACGGCGTGGCCTGACTCTTGTATTTTTTTAGCAAGCCCCACCATGTTGGCTCGTTTTCCTTCCCAACCATGAAGCAAAATAATCGGGACCGCATTTTTCCCCTTGTTGCTACCAAAATAGGTACACTTGATCGAGACTCCATCTTTGGTCTCAACTGACATGACTTCTGGTTTAGGAATTTCCTTGCTTTCTTGAGCTTGTACCGAAGGTACAAGACAACCGGCAACAACAAATAGAATCAGGGCGTAGGAAAGCGTGTTGAGTTTCATCGGCATTTATGTGGATTTAGGGAATAGTTGAATTGTATTAAAGAGTAACAGTTTTATTGACAGATTGCTCTGAATAAGTCAAATTCAGTGCATAAATCGACGCTCGATCTTTTATTCCAATAAACCGGACTACATTTATCGTAGATGGCAATTGTGGTCAGGTCAACGGAATCAAGAGTTTTTGGCCTGAGAAGATAGCCGTAGAGTGGTGAATTCTTCGTGATTTGGCACTAGAAATACCGATGTCAGGCATAAACGACTGAAAGTGTCGTTGTTTGCCCGCCTGAAGTCTTATTCTGATGTTTTAGTCAGACACGTAGCTTTCATCTAAGTTCATCTCAACATGGATATTATATTTGTAGAAATTTCTTGCAATTTTAAACACCATTAAGTTGACAAAGTTGCGGCGAAACTCTTCTTCACTCTGGCTGGCAGTAGAGATGCTCCCATTTCTCGGGAAGATAATGGACTTCGAGTGTTGTTTATAAACCAGCTTTCCTTTTTGATTCATATCGTAAACAGCCATCGAGAATTTGGCATTCCCTTTGAGCATACTAGGGTTGTTCGAGAGTTCAAATTGGGCCAAGTCGATAGCGATAACCATATCGGCACCAACGTCTTTACCTATCAGTCGAGCCTCTGTGGTTTCACTTCCGTTGCGATCTTTCCAATCATCAATTTTTTGTTGTGGAATGATTTCAATTTTGTCCACATTCATGGTCAACATGCTCTCTACGCCAGTGGCAATGTCTCGTGAGACACTGTCTTCGTTAAAGGAGGATCGCCCAGAGATACACACAACCGCTACTTTCTTTTCTTCCAGCTCAGAGTACGCCGCTGGAACATGTTCTCCGTCGTACATCATAGTTGCAAACAAGTTGCAGCCTACTTGTGAAAGAAGGACGCAGCAAACCAGTGCCAAGGTAATTGAAGCAGGAGAGGCTTGGATAAAGCGTTGCATGTTCGTTTCTTCCTTGAAACGGGACACATTAAGTTGAACCTTTTAAGGTTCAATGTGCAAAGTCAATGAATAGGATCACAGGATACGAAAAAGCCAATCAATAATAGTGACAAGCACCACCACGATGGTAACGCTGATCAACAGTCGTTCACTCGGAGGCCCATACGCCCAAGTTCCGCGTATCGCAGAGACTAAAGCCCAGGGGCCAGTAATCACTGCCAAGATACCCAACAGGCACCCGGCCGAGTTTACCTTGACCGAACCGAATAAATTTCCGTTCATCAAGTGCGACCACGAAGTTGTCATTCCACACGAAGGACAACGCATTCCAAATTGCGTAGCAAACGTACAAGGCGGAAGTCCCATCTGTTGATGCGTTCCCATGCCTTGTGTACTGGGAGTCAAACCGCTGGCAACTGCTAACAAACTAAGCAGCATCACGGCCAACATCGCCAATAGCATACGTTCGTACCACAAGAGCAAACGCTTCGGAAACGGTGGAGGATCATCGCTCATGGACACACGTGGGCCAAAGGTACTGAAATTACAATCGAGAAACAAGGCGAATCACCCAGGAAGATGAATCTTATTGCACGTTATGCTAGCAGATTTGTGGCTGAGTATGTTTGAGCGGCATTCGAGTTCGCTCGTTGTGGATAAATTTATAATGGAAGAAAATGAATCAAGCACCTTTGGTTCGCAATAGCGAACCCTACGAAAAATGCCTTCAGAGAAGTTCTCTGAAGGCATCGAATTATCGAAAGCTAATTCATCGCTGCTAGGCTAAACTTTGAACTGCGAAGATAATGCTTCGAGTTCATTCGCCACGCCTTGCATTTCAGTACAGGCTGTTTTGGCGTCTTGGGCTCGGCTGGATGTGTGCCCAAACACTTGATCTACTTTTGACATGCTTGCTGAAATTTCGTTGGTGGCTTTTGCCGATTCAGAGACACCATGCGAAACATTCTGTGTCATTGAAGCTGTTTCAGCAATTTTGCTCGAAATTTCATTTGCGGCCAGTTGTTGCTCACTGACACTGCTGGAAATCAACTGTGAAATCTGTTCGATTTTTTCAATCACAGTACCGACTTCCGAGATTGCTTCCACCGTATCATTTGAGGATTCTTGAATCGCCTCGATGCGGCTGCGGATATCTACGATAGATCTAGCGGTTTGGGTTGCCAACTCTTTCACTTCCGTGGCCACAACGGCAAAGCCTTTGCCTGCATCGCCTGCTCTGGCTGCTTCAATCGTTGCGTTCAACGCTAACAGATTGGTCTGTTCGGCAATGTCTTGAATGGTTCCTATGACCTTGCCGATTTCATCCGCTGCTTCTCCCAGCTTTTCAATCCGCTGATTACTAATCTGCGTTAGTTGGGTCGCATTTGCTGCCACTTCGGCACCTTGTTTTGCATTGTCTGCAATTGTTTTAATGGTTGACGTCATTTCTTCTACCGCAGAAGTGACCGAATGCACATTGCTTGTCACTGTTTCAGTCGATCCAGCAATGTTCTTCATGCTAATCGAGAGTTCTTCAACCGAAGCTGCCACGATTGAAGATTCTTTGGTTCCTTGATCAGCTTCAGCAGCTAGTTCCCCCGCAGTTTTTGTCAGGCCCGAAGACTCGTGTGATACTTTATTGGAATTCACCGTAATTTGTTGGATTAGATTCTGGATGCGTTCAATAAACTTATTGAAATTACCACAAAGACTGGCAAGCTCAGGGCTGTGATTTGCATCAAGCCGCTTGGTTAGATCGGCATCCCCTTCTGCAATTTCACCCAAGTGATTGGCCACGGTCGTAACTTGCTTTGAAACACGATTTCCGATGAAGACACTAAAAACAAGAGAGCCCAAAACACAGCAGGCAACCGTAGACCAAATCCAATAACTGACCGTACTTTGTGTATTAGCGAGATCGGCAATCATCGCTTCAGCCGAAGAAGTAGGCACGGTCGTTACAACAGCCCCCATCAAGTCTCCGAGGGCAAATTGTTTGAGAGGAGCCGAACCACGTAGCTTTTTTACCTCTGCTGTTTGCTCTAGCTTGTTATGGCAATCAACACAGCTTTGAACACCAGCTCTATCAGCGGTCATCACACGAATCACCGAACTGCCATCTTCTAATGTCCCTTTTTCATAATAAGGTTTGTAGCCATGCTTGCTATCAGCAGATGCTTCTTGGGCCAGTAAGTCTTTCCAGCCACGTTGTTCAAACTCGCTAACAATGCCCTGCTTGGGATTGATATTCCAATCACTTCGCAATACAAAGCTGGCGGCATCTTTGTCATCGCCACTGTTTAATTTTTCACTAATATGGCCCATAAAAACCGCAGGCAGTGGAGCTTCACCACTTTCTGGTTGTTGATTGAACTTAATGCCGTTTGGTTTCAAGCTACCAACAATATGCTTAGCATAAACAGAACGTGTGGCAGCAACTTGCTTGGCTGTGTTGGTACCAATGGCAACTGCTTGGGAAATGACTAACTCAGACTGTTGTTTTTGCAAAGAAGCGTTGGCGTTATACCACACGGTTCCGATGACAATGCCTAAGACTGCCACAGATGAAAGTGATGCCAGAATAATTTGAGTCCGAATTTTCATTTGTCAGCCTTTTATTGAAATTAGAATTTGATTTTTGCTCGAAAATTTCTTTCAAACAACTCTAGATCAAAAATATGCCGTAACAACAATTCCATAAAGACAAATTAGAATTGTGTGGAATTCCACAAGTAACAATAGTATTTCTTAGCTAAATCGCTACCACCTTCATTCCCTGATGTGACAGAACGAATCGATTCGCTCACTTTTAGTTCAATGAAGCAGAAGATGCACACTCAAATACGGGAACGCGCACACGACACAGCTCTACATAACCTACTTGTTGCGCTAAATGAGAATCGGTATTGAGTTAGAAAGACCTATATGGAGGTCAATCGGAGTAACTCTCGTTGCTTGGGCAGCGTCACCGAAAATCCTTCAAGAGAAATCAGCTTCATTCATCAGAAATATGAAGCGTTACTCTATCGACAGCCACAACCAAACAGTGGCCCAAACTTAGCTTCGGGGAAGAGGAACGTGACGTTTAATTTGACGCCCCATTCATCGGCTGGGCCTTTGCGTAATCCTGGTGGAGTATAAAATGGTTCGACGAAGATGTTGAGTTTATGCTTTCCTAGAGCGAAGACTTTTCCAACCCTTGCATTGATTGGCATATTATAGTGGCCATTTTGGTTGTCAAGCGTCCATAACATGTCGCCCCAGCCGACATACCATTCATCCTGAAGCATTCTTACAGCAATCGGTTGCATTTGAATTGCGTATGCATCGCTTTGTGTTGAGATCGGTGCTTGTACGACTGCCCCTAAATTCCACTTCGGGATAACTTTAGTAACGGCAAATATCGCAGGTCCAACTTGCCATTCCCTTAATCCTAGCTGAGGATGAGTGGCAGTTGGCAAAATGGCAACATAGCCAAGTCCAACATTTGTTTTCATCGCTTCCATGGGATGGACAAACACATCCAGAAAAGTTGTATCTCCAAGTCCACTTTGTGAACCAGCGGATCCATCAGGATCGGCGGAAGGAGCGATAATCGGAATGGTTGGCCGCATAATGTGATAAGGGATAAACTCAGAATTCAGATGAAATGGTATAACAGGCTGTACAATAAACTTATTGGCATAGCCACTCGAATCATAAGTGCTTGGAACAAACACATTCTGAAATTGAAGTTGTGTCAGCGGAACACTAGGGTCGGTTGCCGCACCTGCGCCGGCCGCTGAACCACCAGATGCCGAAGAACCTGAGCCACCTTGTGACTGATAATAGTTCACCAAATCAAAATCAGGCAAGTCATTAAGATCTTGTGAGAGCAACGAATAGGGCGTCGTATCTTCAAAAATCTTGAATTCGGCAGGCTCAGTGAAATCAGCCAGATTGTTTTCAAGTAGCCCCGATCCATAATATCGCTGTTGCGAGTAACCAGTGCCCAACAAGCTAAATAGCACAAGAATTGAAAATGGGGCAATAAGTCGCATCGTGGTCACCGTGAACGTGATTGGGAGTAGGGCAAAACAAGTCCTAACTCATTAATCGTCGAACAGGCCAAACGCTCGTGACCATGACTGGCCCAGAAATGATGACAAGAGACCAGCGAATACCAATAGCTTCCGATTAGATAAACTCTACGGGCAAGAAACAAAACAGGCAGTAATTGAATTCAGTTAGTGCCTGTTTGAAATTACGTTACTGCCCTTTTGCTATCGGCCAATTAATCAAGCGAAGAAGAGTGATAACACTCTGTTGATTTTAGCTATGCACACGAGGGAATTCATCACCCAACGCGATGATTTCAGCTTCTTGAATGGCCAGCTCCTCCAGTCGCTGCATTACCGTTTCTTCATTCGCGTAATTTTTGGCCAGTTGTACATACGTGGCGTGATGCCGGGCTTCTGATTCAAACAGGCTTCCAAAAAACTGGGCTAGTTCTTTGTCTTCTAGCTTTTCACCCAGTAGTCCAAATCGCTCACAACTTCGGGCCTCGATGAGCCCTGCCACTAACAGGCGATCTACCGCGCGTTCTGGTTCTTGCTTACGAATGAGTTGGTGCAGTCGAGAGCCATAGCTGCTCGGTTTCAAACGGCGAAACTTTTCGCCACGCTGTCTAAGAATATCGAGCACCATGTGAAAATGTTCAAGCTCTTCGTTGACAATCTCGCTCATCTCACGACACAGATCTTCATCTTCGACATAGTAGAAAATGAAATTCATCGCGGTGCCAGCCGCTTTTTTTTCGCAGTGGGCATGATCGATCAAGATCTCGACGATGTTTTCGTGTACTTGATCAAGCCATCGTTGGCTGCTGGTTGATTTTAAATGAAGCATTGGGGCCGGGTCGGTTAGGGTGGCACGTGTCAAAGGCAAACCGCCAATGTAGGCCCAAGCGTCCTTTTTCTCAACCGGGGCAATCATCAATCAACTTCCAATAAAAAATCACCCTGGTACGCGAGGGCGAAAGGTACCAGGGTGACAAACACAGGTTACGAATCGTTCGGGGAAAAACGATGGCTTGGGTTAGAAGCCGATTCCGATCGAAAAATTGCGGCCTGAGTATCTGAAACCGCCACTGCTATGCGAGTTATATCGCGAACTGTAATAACTAGGATACCGACTCGAATAGTATCCAGAACGATACGGGGTGGCGTGAAACGTACGTGTTGTATGCGGCCTGACGTGGTAGTGCCCATGCGAGGGAACATACCGCACATCGTAATGCGTGTTGTAGTCAAAATGCCCACGACTGGTGTAATGACTTGTGTAGCCTGAGTGGCTAGAGTGCCCACGATGACTTGAATGACTCGAATGACCGCGTTCGGCAAAAGCGGAACTGGCGCCAAGTGTCATCACAGCAACAACGGCAAATGTTGTGATCAAAAGTTTCATGATTGATCTCCTTCTAAAGTGTTTGGGACCGACGATGCGGCATTTTCTGAAAAGTGCTGCACCTTGTTCGGGGGAATTGGTGCGAGTAGGTTCATCCAAAACTAAGGGGCGTTTGGGAACAACTTTAATTAACGCAATATCCATGCCAAGAAGTGGCAGAAAGGCCCAAGTCTTTATCCAGAAAGGATTTAATTAAATTCAAGGCAATTCATGAATAAATAGAATGTTACCGAAATGATAACATTCATCTCAGACTGAACATGGTCGGTGTCGAATTCTTTCATATCGTGTAGCACCGCCGACGATTCCGGAGTTGGCTGTGCTTTGGGATCAAACGTATTCGGAACGTCGTCGGTGTGGACGTAGGTCATCAGAGGCTACAGCGGCCAAGAATTCATCAAGCTCTGATCGACTAACGTCGTAGAACATTTAAAAGCCTACTACGCCATGCCGCGGCGTTTGAGTTCTTCGACCACGCCTTGCACTATGCCGGCGATTTCATCTGGTTCTGCTGATTGTCCTATGCGGCAACCGCCCACTGGTTCGTCAACATATCCTTCAGCGGCCAACAGGCATTGGAGTTCGTTTTTCACAATGTCGTTTTCGAGTCGTTGGCTTTGCGATTGCGGTTGACGACCTTGTCCGGCTTCAAAGCCGCGAAGTTCTAATGCGGCACGGAAACCTTCAGGAAACTCGGTGTTCAGCAGCATTGCATCAAACAACTTTAACAACCGGTACTGTAGATCTCTGGCTTCATCGATACGTCCACTGATCGAGAGATCGTAGAGCTTGCGTGTGATTTCTGGCACGACGCCGCTGGTGGCATTGGTTCCGCCATCGCAGCCGATTAACAGCATTGGCATCAATGCCGCGTCCCAACCGGTTAAGAAACTAAAATCAGGCCGAAACGGACGAATCTCGGAGATCATCCGCATCATGTGGGGAATGTCGCCGGAAGAATCTTTAATGGCCACAATCTTCGGGCACTCTTCTGCCAAACGTTTTACGGTCGCCACATCAATCGGCGAGGCGAACATCGGGATGTTGTACAGCGTTACATCGATGGGCGTATTATCACCAATTTCTTTGAAGTAGGCGTAAACTCCGGCCGGCGATAGTTTAAAGTAAAATGGAGAAACAATCGCCACTGCCCGGCAACCATACTCGTAGTAAGTTTCACAGGCCTTGATCGTTTCTTTGACGTTGGCTTCAGCGGCTCCGGCCAAAATGGGAACTCGTCCGTTCGTCTGTTCGGCGATGATTTTAATGATCCGCTTGCGTTCTTCTACGGTAAAACGCAGGAATTCGCCCGTTGATCCGTTGGGATAAAGTCCGTGAACCCCTTTGTCGATTAACCAGTCAACATAGCGGCGAAGTTCTCCCTCGTTGATCTCGCCACGAGAATCGAGTGGAACGATATTGGGTGTAAATATGCCTTGAAGACGCCCGCTTTGAGCCATGTTGAAGTTCTGGGGTAAATAGTTGCGGTGATTAATCGGGCTAACAAACCAATCGAATGCCCGTTAAAATAGTAACAATCACTTCCGTAAGAAGCAATCTACACTCTATATCATAGCTCAAGCTTTCAGGGTCGTCAGGATCGGATATCCAAAGAATCGGCCTGATTTCAGCATAATGTGAAAAATCTGTGGCACGAAAAAACAAGAAAACAGAGTCCATTGTCAACGCATCGGCCTCACAAGAGCCGGTGGATCAACAACAGAAAGAGACTATTAAGGTCGGCGTGTTCGTCCTGCTGTTTCTGATCTACCTGATGACTTTTCTGCAAGTCGAGCTTCCCTGGTCAGGTCAACTGCCAGCGGACGCCCCTCCGATGAACCGATTGAGCGTGATGATGGTCTCAGCGCTGCAGTTCCCCGCGTATTGGACAGGCGGGGGCCATTATGAACTGGGTTTGCTGGATCGTGTACCCGTTCTGCTGGTCGCTTCACTGATATGTGTCGTCGCGTATCTGGTGGGCCGTTTGGTGTTGGATTTATTGCAGGTCGATCAGATACTGACTCGGCTTGAAGTCATCGTCTTTTCGCTCGGCACTGGATTGGGGCTGCTAAGCCTGTGGACACTGATCATCGGCCTTGCCGGTTTACTGCAATACCCGATGGCGGTGATGGTGCCGGTGACCATCGTATTGATTATTGCCGGTAAACGCTGGAGATCTAAGTGGTTTGATGAAACAGAGAGTGAATCAAAAGAGAGTAGCCCAGCCAGTTTTCCTTACGCTTGGCTGATCGCAGCGAGTCCGATCTTGTTCTGTATTGTCTGGGGTGGATTGATGCCGCCGTATGAATACGATGTGATTGAATATCATCTGCAAGTTCCCAAAGAGTGGTACCAAGCCGGGCAAATTGAATTCTTGCCCCATAATGTCTATGCACAAATGCCGATGGGTGCCGAGATGTTCGCGCTATTGGCCATGATCTTCATCCCAGGCGAAGACTGTTGGTTCGCTGGCGCACTGGTCGGCAAGACGGTCATCGCACTGTTTGCCCCTTTGACCGCATTGGCAGTTTACTGTGCGGCGAAGCGATGGATCTCACAACAGGCGGCCATTGTGGCTGCGGTGGTGCTGATTTCAACTCCCTGGATCACCAAGGTGGCAGTCACCGGATTGGTCGATGGAGTTTGGGCCTTTTATGGTTTTCTGGCACTGTATGCCGTATTGATTTGGTGGTTTGCGGCCTCTGGAAATAGTGAGAAAAGCCACGAAAGTCAACCAGCAATTAACGGCCATATTGCGTCCAAACTACTGTTTTTAGCGGGTTTATTGGCCGGTTTTGCGGTCGCGTGCAAGTACCCTGCGTTGCCGCTGTGTGTGATTCCGCTGGCTGTATGGATAGCAGTTGGCAGGAAGAAATTTGATTGGCAGCCCGTGTTGATCTTCGGTTGTGGCGTGCTGATTGCCTGTGGGTTATGGTTCGGCAAAAATTGGGTACAAACCGGGAATCCAACCTATCCACTGTTAGGCACAACTTTCGGTGGAGAGTCTCGCACAGCGGAGAAAATTGCCCAATGGGATAGTGCCCATGCGGTGCCAACCGATAACAGCGATAACGCAATCTTTGATGCAGTGAAAAACATTGGGTGGAAGAGCCCTTGGACCTGCGTTTTACTGACGCCGCTGATTGTGCTTTCATTATTCACCAAGCATCGGAAGTTGGTTGGGCTGCTGCTAGGGTTCTCGGCCTTTTATCTACTAGTTTGGTGGACCGCCACGCATCGGTATGATCGGTTTTTGATTCCACTAGTGCCTATCGGGGCTTTGTTATCTGGCGTGGGAGCGAGTTGGCTTTCAGGGAGGATTGGTCAGTTATGCACAAATGCCTTACTCGGTCTCAGCTTATTGATCGGCTTTTTGATGATCAATAGTCTCTATGCGATTAAAATCGATGACCGAATCTTTGTCTCGCTTAGTGAGCTTCGGAAATCACAAGAGCAGAGCAGGGGGGCGATTAAGTTTTTGAACAACCACGTCGATGTGAATCAAACAGTACTAATGACAGGTGACTCGGCCCCATTCTATTTGAAACCCAACTACTTGTATCACACTTGCTTTGATGACTCGCCCTTATTGCCGCTGATTGGCAAAACGGCCGAAGAGCGCCAGCAATATCTGCGTGAGCACCACATTGATTACGTTTATGTGAACTGGTCAGAGATCAACCGCTTTCGGTCGCCAGGCAACTATGGATTTCCTGATGAAGTCACACCTAAGCTCATTGAAGAACTGCAAAGCCAGGGGATTTTAGGTCCACCAGTCTATCCAGAAGAACTGGGGCTGAATCCGAGTTCGTTGGTCTTTCCCGTGCTTCCAATCCAAGATTGATCCTCTAAAACGAACGTATTTCCGCCGCATTAAAGAACCCCTCTGAGTGACTGGTGTTCGCCGATTCCAACCAAGCGTCGACTTGTCCTGGAACTCGTAAGTCATTTTATATAAACGACTTAAAAAATCTGTTTGCTATTCCTCTTGCTGGCGGCTTAGGATAGGTATGTCGGCTGAAAGACGCATCATGGTGGTGCATCGCTCATTTTGGATGTTGAGCTGCTGATGTTTGAAACTTGTGATAAGGACTGGATGTCCCGCGTGAACTGATTACTTGAAGCCTTGTGTTGAGTCTTCAGGCCAAAGGAAAATTGATGCGTCGAAATACGCAAAACAATTCGAATCAACAGAGCGGTCGACAGAGCGGTCAACAGACGTCCGTAACTCCTCGAAACTATCGTGAAGCCATCCAGTATGGTAAACGAGCTCGGGGAGATTTCGGGCGTTCCGGCCAAGGAGCGTACGCTCCGCCTGAAGATTGGCACGAGCCAAGTGATCAACCATGTTCCGATTACCAGGTAATTACCCAAGAACCGGGCGAAGGATATCGCCATGTCCTGACTGAATCGGAGGTCCGTCAGCGGCTAGAGCAACTGCCGCAATGGATGCTGCAAGATTTGGAAGTCGTGCAGTTAAGCCGTTTAACGCGGAAAAAGCTGAGTTTTTCCTGCTACGGCATGCAGTGGGGACCGGCCTTGTACTTGTACCCCATGGACGAAACGCTGATTGAATTCTTCCCCCATCCACCGAAGCCTGCCCAGTTGGTGGAAGCCAAAATGTATGGCGCCACCTGGTTTGAAGAAGGCGAAGGCGAGTGGAGTCTACACTGGACCGAGAAATCGGCGAAAGACTTTTATCTGAACAATGTGCTCATCCACGAGCTAGGTCACTTGCTCGACACCCGTAATACCGGCTATGTACAACGAGAACGCTACGCCGAATGGTTCGCGATTGAACACGGCTACCGACCCTCTCGACGAGCCCAACTAGCCGCCAAAGCCGTAAAAAAAGTAGTGCGTAAGCGACACCATAAAAGTTGATGTTAAATCGTTCTGTACATGATACACACCTTCATCCACTCTAGCCTTACGCAATCTGGGCGTTGATCTCTATAATGCAGTGGTCATTCCCTTTACTTCCATTGCGAAGCGATCTTCGCGCGAGGCTTCTTTCATGCCGCTGATTATTGATGGCTACAATTTACTTTATGCAGCAGGAATTGTTAGTTCGCTGGATGGTCGTGGTTCGTTTGCTCAAGATCGTCAGTTGTTGTTAGACTCGATCTGCGACATTGTTCCTGCACCAGAGATCGAGAAAACGGTCGTGGTGTTTGATGCTTCGTATGCCCCGCCAGGTTTGCCGCGTACGGTTCAACACCAGGGGATCACGGTTCACTTTGCCTCGGATTATGCCGATGCCGATACGATGATCGAAGAGCTGATTTTGCAACACTCTTCGCCACGCAAGTTGACGGTTGTTTCAAGTGACCACCGCATACAAAGGGCCGCTCGCCGCCGCAAAGCAACTGCGGTTGACAGCGACCGCTGGTTCGCCGAACAACAACGCACCCACCATCAAACACCGAAGCCACAAACCCAAAAACCGAAAGCCCCACTGAGCGGCTCCGAAGTGGAAAAGTGGCTGCAAGAATTCGGCGATGTTGATCTGAAAGAAGTGCAAAGCCAACTCGATGCGTATGCCAGCGATGCGAAACAAAAGAAACAACAGGCCAAAAGACCAGTCTCTAGCGAACCGACGACGCCCCGCAGTTCAAAACAAAAACCGGCCGAGGAAGAACACTGGGAACAACTGGCCTCAGAACTCGGCCTGCAAGGGACCAGCGACGAACAATTTGAAGACGAGCAAACCGAACTAGCCAACACAAAATTCGGCGGCATTTTCACGCAGGAATACCTAGATCAAATTGCCGAAGAAATGAAGAACCAACGCGGGTTAGAGTGATGCCCCAATCGCTCGAACAATCATCACAACAAGTCACGCAACGCGGCTTCACAGTGCTTCGTGATGTCTACAACTCCGCTGAGATGCAAACAGTTCGTACCGAAATTGATACTGCTCTGAGTCATGCTGAGTTAGATGCTGGTCCAATCCGAAGTCGGCAGGGCCGGGTCTATGCGGCACGCAATGTGTTGGAGTTGTATCCTGATGTAGCGGATGTGTGGAAGCGTACACCGCTGGTGCAGTTGCTGTTAAACCAACTTGGCAATGACTGTGGGCTAGTGCGGGTGCTTTATTTTGATAAACCATCCGACCAAAGTTGGTCTCTGCCATGGCATAAAGATTTGACCATTGCGGTAAAAGATAATCAAATCAAGAGCCAGCAATTCACGAAGCCAACCACCAAGGCAGGCGTGCCGCATGTTGAGGCATCGCTGGAAGTGCTGCAAGCCATGCTGACGCTGCGGATTCATTTAGATGATGCCGACGCCGGCAACGGGGCGTTGAAGGTGATACCTGGCTCGCAGCTCTCAGGCAAACAGGCCGTAGCGACCAGCGACGAACAAGTTCATTTGGTCGAAGCCCGTGCAGGGGGTGTGTTGGCCATGTCTCCATTAATCTCCCACGCATCGGGTGAAGTGCAAGACGCAGGCCGGCACCGGAGAATTTTGCATCTAGAATTCTGCGGCATCAAAGACTTGCCAGATGGCTTCGAGTGGAATCACTTCTTACCGGTTTGTAGTTGAAGCGTGAAACAAAAAAAGGGTCGTGAG
>NVWB01000246.1 GCA_002733575.1 Blastopirellula sp.
TCGCTCAAGGCAGAGTCTAGGATGGGGAAAACAAGTCAGCACTTCTTATTCACCTAATTGCATCTCTTGATCGAACTATCTACAGTTGGCCTGTGATGACTAATCTAAAATTTGCAATACGATTGATAGGTGAGACCCGATGTCGATGGAATTGAGGACGATAACGAGTGAAGATTTTGCGGCGGTTGGAGAGTTAATTTATGACTCAACCAACGCTTGGTATGTGGCCTCAGGTCGCCCGCCTATATTCACTGGCCCAAAGGAGAGTACGCAACTTTTCTGTCGGGTCTACGATCAGATCGACTCAGGCAACTGTATTTTGGCGGTGTCTGAAAGCGGAGAGCTTGCCGGGTCTTGTTTCTATCATCCACGATCCACCCACGTTTCGTTGGGCATCATGAATGTTCACCCGAACTTTTTTGGGCAAGGCATCGCACGAAAGCTTTTGAAACACATCACCGATTTGGCGGATGAACAGCAGTTGCCAGTTCGGTTAGTTTCAAGTGCGGTGAATCTTGATTCTTTCAGCTTGTACAATCGCGCTGGCTTTGTGCCGCGAATGGTGTTTCAAGATATGTTGATTGATATTCCAGAAACGGGGATTGATGATCCGTCGGTCTCACAAGCTGGCGTGCGCGAAGCGACCGCAGTCGATGCAGCCAACATGGCGAAGCTTGAACTGGAGTTGGCCGGAATCGAACGTGAGAATGACTTGCGTTATTTCATCAACAACGACAGCGGTATTTGGCATGTCACGGTCTCAGAAGATGCGGCAGGTCAGTTGAACGGATTTCTCGTTTCGGTCTACGACCCTGGCAGCAATATGATCGGTCCCGGCGTGGCCAAAGATGAAGAGACGCTGATTCAATTACTACTGGCCGAAATTAATCAACAGCGTGGTCGCCAACCCGTTTGTGTCATGCCGGCTGAAGCAACTCAAGCGGTTAATAAAATGTATCACTGGGGGGCCAAAAACTGTGAACTCCACTTCGCCCAAGTCCGTGGTGCATGGAAAGAACCCCGCGGTTTGATTGTGCCGAGTTTTATGCCAGAGACCGGGTAGCTTGGGAGTTTTGTTTAATATATTTGCAATGAGGAATTCAAAGCTGTAAACTACATGTTGCGTCCGGTTTGTTTCCGTGAAATTTAATATCAATGATTAAGTTTTACATTTGTCCTCATCGAAGAGTACTTGTGGGTTTTATGGTTCGATTCTATTTTCAGATTACAATCGTATGCGTTTACTTCTACTTGAGAATTACTACACCCGCCCTTGCTCAAGAAGACGCGGTCACGGTGTTTCAACAAACCGGTCCGAGTGTGGTTCGACTACATAATGCTGCCAGCACCGGCACCGGCATGGTTCTTACCAAAGAGGGTCTGATTCTGACGAATGCCCACGTAATAGGTAGCCCGCTTGCGTTTCGCTGTACTTGTGAAGTGCTAAAAGCGGGGACTCGACAAACGGTAGTTTTTGAAAAGGTTAAAATTCTCAAGACACACAAGGAATTAGATTTAGCATTGGTGCAAATTGACCCTAGCGAACATCAGGCCACTTTGGCCCCTTGTCGATTGTCAAAGCAAAAAGCTATCACGGGTCAGCGAGTTTACGCTATCGGAAACCCGGCAACCGATAGCGAAGTGAAGCTTAGTAAAACAATCACCGAAGGCTTGCTCAGTGGCGTGGATCGCGTGGTTGATGAAGATACCTATTATCAAATCAGTGCAGCCATTAACCCAGGCAACTCTGGCGGTCCTCTGTGTGATCGAACTGGCACGGTGATTGGAATTGTGACATTGAAGTTATCTGATGTTGATAATGTTGGTTTTGCGATACCAGTTTACGATATCAAGATGGAGGATTTTCAGCCGTATGAGCGGAAGACGATAGATGCTGCGAAAGCACGAAAGCTGCTGGCGGAGGCAAAGCCGTTATTGGATCAAGTGAGGGTGGCCCATTCTAATAGCATCGCTAGGGGTGACGAGGGAGAGCTTTCTTTGCGATTTCTAATTCTTGAAGCTTATGGGATGCAACTTTTGCAAGAAGCGGCATACTATGACCCGAATGGGTCTGAAATATTTGAGCAATCAGGTCTTGTCTACTTTCTTGCAGGTGAAATACAAGCTGCTAACGCATTCTCACTTGAAGCGATTCGCTTAAACCCTTGGACTGGTTCCCGAGCGTATGAAATATTGGGAAAAGGATTAAACAAAACTGGAATGAAAGCTGAGGCAAAAATCATTCTGTCGGAAGGCGCTGCCAAATACCCTGAAATTCCAGCCTTTTGGATCATGTTAGGGGTATTGAATTTTGATCAACAGGATTATAAAACTGCTGCTAACTACCATTTTCATGCTATCACTGTTGCTCTAATGGCGAAAGATACCAGGACTCGAAAGCAGGCCATGGACGGGCTAATCCAATGTGGTGTAAAACTTCCCAAAGGCACATTGGATAGACTTCCGAAAGCTGGGAAGATATTGGAGCATGTCAATAAATTACATCAAGATAAGGGTACCGATTTGCAAAAAAAATGCACTGCCTTAACTCCAGCTTTTGCTCGTTGGATGGATGAGAATGTCAATCAAAATCTCAAACTTACTACTCGCAAAGTAATTCTTCTTACGGAGTAGTTTTTTTATGAACTCTCACCTGCAACGTATCTCTTCACGATTCTTTTCTCCAACGAAGGTACCCTACTCATTATTCCACCATATCATGTCATCGAAGATACCGAGGAGTTAATTACTTACGAGTACAGTACAGGGTTGCTTTACGCTCTCTATGCAATACTTCTTGCCATTTTCATCGGTGCATCGCAAGATTGGATGTGGCTTATGTGGCCTGCAATCGTTCTTATGATATTGTACTTTTTCTTTGTATCGATCCCTTGTCTTCCAAATCGGAAAAAAATTAAAAAGGCCATGCTCAACCATAAGGTCGAGGTCTCTGGAAGTAAGTGGTCATTCTCCAACCCAATTCGAGTAACTATCAGAAAAGATACTCCGGAAATTATTGAGTAGTCTTGCTGTAATCGAGTTTTTCACAATTTGCATCTCATACACAAAACTGTGATAATAGACAGAGCCCACGAGACCCTGCCTTGCTTTGCCACTATTTCTAAGGAAATCAGTTCATGCGTTTGTTCAAACTGTCGTTAATCACAATCTTTGTTTGCTCCTGCTTTATTTCGTTTGCATTTGCTGAAGAGAAACGCCCGAATATCTTGTTCATCTTCACTGATGATCAGGCGCCGTGGGCAGTGGGTGCTGCCGGGCATCCTCATTGTAAAACGCCGAACATTGATCGGATTTTCAATGAAGGGGCGTATCTAAAGAATACGTTTACGGTCACACCGGTTTGTAGTCCTTCGCGTGCCAGTCTGATGACTTCTCGCTATGGTACGGAACTGAATATCACTGACTGGCTGAATCCACGAGTTGAGCCGAAGCGAGGACTTGACCCGAAGACTGTTTGTTTTCCAGAAGTGATTCAACAGTCAGGCTACACTACCGGCTTGGTCGGCAAATGGCATCTCGGGTTAGAAGACAAGTTTCACCCAACCAAAACCGGCTTCGATTATTTCATGGGCTTCCGAGGTGGTGGGAATTCGCCCAATAACCCAACGCTGGAAAAAGATGGCGTGGAGAAAAAGTTTGAAGGGCTTACGCCTGATATTTTGACTGACCATGCGTTGGAGTTCGTCAAAGATAATCAGCAGGGTCCGTTCATGCTGTGTCTGCATTTTCGGGCTCCACATGCTCGCTGGTTGCCGGTTGCACCTGAAGATTGGGCCCCATATGAGAATCTTGACCCTGAGATTCCGAACCCCGACTTTCCCAATTTAAATATCGAACTGACCAAAAAGAAAACCCGCGAATACTTGGCCAGCGTTGCCAGTGTTGATCGCAACGTAGGTCGAGTGTTAGATCAGCTAGAGCAATTGAAACTTGTTAAGAACACGATTGTCATTTTCTCTAGCGACCACGGTTACAGCATGGGTCACAATGGCATCTGGCACAAAGGAAACGGACATTGGATTTTAACCAAGAACCCACCAACCACTGAAAATATCCCCGCAGGGCAACGACCTAACATGTGGGACAACTCGATCAAGATTCCAACTGCCGTGCGTTGGCCTGGAGTTGTTGCCGCAGGTTCAAAGATCGAGCAAACCATCTCGATCATGGATTTCTATCCAACACTGGTCGCCATGGCAGGTGCCGATTTGCCCAAGAGTGAAATCATCCGCGGACGGAATTTCATTCCCGTTTTAAAAGGAAAGGCTGTCGACTGGGACAACGACTTCTATGCCCAGTACAGTACGATTCATCAATCGAGAACCCACATGCGAATGTATCGTACGCCAAGCCACAAGTTGATTCTCGACTTCAAGAACGATGGACGGAATGAATTTTACAACCTCAAAAAAGACCCTGCCGAAGCGAATAATCTTTTCAACAGTAAAAACGAAAAGGTTCAAAAATTGATCAAGCAGTTGACCGCGAAAATCCATGAGAAGATGGTAGAGACCAGTGACCCTGTGTTAAAGCTTGCTGAGACGAACTAAGGTTAATGTTTGCCTGTTACGTCATCGATCAGACGATTTATTTATTCAAAGATTGAAAACCGTTACCTATTCGAGGAGCCAAAGCCCATGTACCAACGCAATTGTTACTCGTTCGCTACGTTCATGCTGGTCGCCTTCATTGCTTCCACAGCTTTGGCGCAAGAAAACCGTTTTACTCAGTGGGATAAGAACAAGGATGGTAAATTGATTAAAGCTGAGTTGCCGCAACCGCTTCAGAAGAACTTTGACAAGGTCGATACCGACAGTGATGGTTTTATCACCATCAAAGAGCACCGGGCGTTTCTTGCTCGTGGGAATAATAGAGCAAACAATCAACCGGCACAACGCAGGCAAGCTCAAGCACGGCCTGGGATTAAGATTGAAAAGGACATCCCCTATGCTGACACCGACGAACCGGCGCAGCGGTTAGATTTACTGTTGCCAGAAAAACGTAGCTCTGACAAGCCGCTACCGGTAGTGGTGTTTATTCATGGTGGCGGTTGGCGTAACGGCAGCAAGGCATCCGGCATTGGCAAAGTGGCCCCGTATGTTGCATCGGGTGATTACGCGGCGGCTTCTATTGAGTACCGACTGAGCGACAAAGGTCAGTGGCCGGCACAAATTCATGACTGCAAAGCGGGCATCCGTTGGATCAAGGCCCATGCTGAAAAATACAACCTGGATGCCGACAAAATTGCCGTATGGGGCACATCGGCCGGTGGGCACTTGGTAGCGATGCTGGGAGTTACCGCTGGCGACAAGGAGCTTGACGGAACACTGGGTAAGCACACCGATCAAACAACCGACGTGGCTTGCGTGCTGAATTTCTTCGGTCCTAGCGATTTGCTGACGATGAATGACAAGCCGAGCAAGATGGATCACAACGCACCGAACTCGCCTGAGAGTTTAATGGTGGGCGGGCCGATTCAGGAAAACAAAGCCAAGGCCAACAATGCTTCGCCCCTGCATCATGTGACGAAAGACGATGCGGTGTTTTTAACCATGCACGGCACGGCGGACCCTTTGGTGCCGTATGATCAATCGGTTCGTTTTCACGCAAAGTTGCTCAAAGCGGGCGTTGATTCTACGTTTGTGACCATCCTCGAAGGTGGACACGGGTTCAATGGGCCAGAAGTCGATCAACGCGTTTCGACGTTTCTAGAAAAACATTTGCGAGGCAAAGAGGGTGACGTCAAAACCGAAGAAATCGAGTTGAAGCCTCGCGCGGGGAAGTAAGAAGAAGTCCAGCGTAAGACGGGATTTCCTTCTGCCTTACGCTGGAACGATGTCGAGACTCTTAGTCAACCGTAATCACCTGCACCCAAGAAGGGCTTTTGCCGAGATCGTAGGTAGCAAAGCGAGTCAACTTGCCTGTTTGATCATTCAATTTAAACGCAACTAGTTTGCCATCTTTTTGGCCAGCGGCGTAAAGAAACTTTTGGTTCGGTGCGATGTTGAACGAACGTGGAATGGCTTCGGTAGGGGTTTGTCCTAGTGCAGTAATTTTGCCATCTTTATCCAAGGCAAATACGGCGATGGAATTGTGCCCTCGGTTCGAGACAAACGCGAATTTTCCGTTGGCAGAAATTTCGATATCGGCACACGAGTTTGCATCGTTGTCAAAATCATCCGGCAGTGTCGAAACGGTTTGCACATGCTTGATCGTGCCTTTCTTTTTATTAAAACGATACGAAGAAATGCTATCCGCTTTTTCATCCGATGTGTAAACTAGCGTCCGATTGGGATGGAACTGCAAGTGTCGCGGTTCGGTGCCTTCAGGGGCAGGTGCCGTGGGTGGGCTGTTCGCGGTGAGTTCTGCTTTGTCAACATTCAAACGAAATTGATACGTGTTGTTTGGCCCTGTGTGCGGAACCAGTGCGAATTGATTGGATGGATCGGTTTGAATGGCATGGGCCTTTTGCTCGGTCGCCACTTCAAACCCTTTTTCTGCAATACTGCCATCTTTGTTCACGCGATGTACGGTGACCTTGCCAGCTTGGTAATAAGCGCCCAATAAGCAAGTGCCCGTTTTATCTAACGCCACATACGAAGCCCCGGCACCAGTATCGACTTTGTTGATTAAAGTGAAAGCCCCGGTGTCGGCATTCAGTCGATAGGCACCCAGTTGGGCATCTTTGCGGATGGAAATGTAGACATGTTTTTTATCTTGGGAAACCCACATAGGGCCAGGCGATCCGCCGATCTCTTGATCTGCTAGTTTGGTCAACTCGCCGGTGTCCTCGTTCATTTCGAAAACAGAGAGAAAATTGTCTCCGCCATTCGACGCATAGACAAACGATTTTGCAGCGGCGGGAGTCGCCATAATTAAACATAGAATAAAAGTTGCCAAGTAGCGCATGATGGTTGTCTCCGTATTGGAAGTGGTCGTGACGGTGTCTTGATCAATGAACATTGATTATTTCATTAAGCTGGTTCTATACCAATCTTCCCACAGTTTTTGCAGTGTTGCAAACTGTTTTGGAAGTTTCTTACTGAGATCTTTCAGTTCAGAAGGGTCTTTGGCCAAATTGTAGAGTTCCCAAGGCTTGCCTTTTTCTTGCACCAGTTTCCAGTTTCCTTGGCGGACCGCTTTGCCTTTGTTCCAGCGGAAAAACATCGCTTCTCGGCCTTTGAAGTCTTCGCCTTTTAGTAGCGTGGCAAAGGAACTTCCATCGATAGCCACGATTGGTTTGCCTTGGTATTTCTTGGGCAGTTGCGTGCCGGCCAGGTCGGCGAATGTCGGCATGAAATCAATGGCGTGGATCATCTCGGTGTTCAGTTGGCCGCCTTGCTGGATTATCTTGGGCCAATGCACGATTAGCGGAACGCGGATGCCTCCTTCGTGCGAAAATGTTTTGAATAAACGATATGGCGTATTACTTAGATTGGCCCAGCCGCGACCATAGCTTTGATACGTGTCTTCAGGGCCAGGCATGATGTGCGGCAAGTTGCCTGGCACGACTGGTCGTCCATCTCGCGTTTTTTCAGGCAAGTACGCTCCTTTACGATCTGGCCCGTATTCAACATGACAGCCACCGTTGTCAATCGTGAACATTAGCAGCGTGTTCTCGTATCGACCTGTTGCTTTTAACGAGTCAACGATACGAGCAATTCCTTGATCCATGACATCAACTTGTGCCGCGTAGACTTCCATCCGTCGTAGTTGCCAGGCTTTATGTTCTTCGGCTTCCCAGGCAGGCACGCCTGCGTCACGCGGCGATAGCTTGGAGTGCTCAGGCAAGATGCCGAGCTTTTGCATGCGTTTGAATCGTGCTTCACGCAGGTTGTCCCAGCCCGCGTCAAACTTGCCGACAAACTTTTTGATGTCTGCATCCCGTGCATGCAGCGGCCAATGTGCGGCGGTGTAAGCGACATATAAAAACAGGGGAGTCTCTGCGTCGCACTCTTCGATAAACTTGACTGCGTTGTCAGTAATGGCGTCGGTGTAGTAGAAGTCTTTTTCCAGGAACTCCTCTTCAATCAACTTTTCATTTCGCATTAAAGAAGATGGTGCAAAGAAGCTTCCGGCCCCGTTGATAGTTCCATAGTATCGATCAAAACCGCGCCGGGTGGGAAGCCCAGCAGTATCGCCCAACTTGCTTTGATGCCATTTGCCAGACATGGCCGTGTGGTAACCGGCTTGTTTCAATACATTGGGAATCGTGATCAAATCTTTGCGTAGTTCTTTTTTCTGATACGAAGTGTTCGTGTAGACGCCAGACAAGATGGCCGCCCTGGTGGCCATGCACATGTTTTCACAATAGTAGTTGGTAAATCGCACGCCATCAGCGGCCAGAGAATCAAGCGTGGGCGTGTTAAGTTCTCCTCCATAGCACCCCAGGTCACTGTAGCCCATGTCGTCGGAGATGATAAAGACAATGTTGGGTGGGCTGGATGATTCAGCGTTGACTAAATGAGTTTTACAAACAACCATCATCAGAGTGAATAAGAAAATGGTAAGTCGTGCAGTTCTCAAGGGTAGGTAGTTCATGGCGATTATTGGATAAGATGACTGAGTTGAAGTCGGAAACATGTTCACTTTATTGTCTTCTCTGAGGTTCCCTCAGTCAATTCCTGAGAATAAGAGAAACTCCAAGATGTTTAAAACCGGCGATTAAAGGATTAGAGAATCTTTAGTCTCGTAGATTGGCTGCTCGCCAGCCGATTTGTGAAGCCTAGAAAGACTAACCACCAAGGCACGAAGACACAAAGGAAGAAGCAGTTGTTTTTTGAAAACAAACAAGAAGCAACGCCCACAAACAGGCGGCTGGCCTTTCTGCAGCCACCCTGCAAGGCAATAAGAAAAACAAAACCCTTGGCTGCTTATACAACCAAGGGTTTTGCTGAGACTCATGAGACAGGTAGAACTAAAGCAAGTTGCTATCGATTTCCGTAGACAGTTGGATAGTACCTGGTTTGTTGAATTGCGATCGGCAGCGGAACCGGGGGCCGGCCCAAGTTTGGGTTAGCTTTAGGAATGCGTTTGATTGTTACTGTAGGTGCCGGAATTGCGGGCACTGTACCAGTTTCGCAGCCACAAGCGGCTGTTCCGCACTCACTGCAACCGGTGCTGACAATGTTCCATTTGTACTCACAACTTGGGCATTTGTATTCTACCTTCTTGAGTTCCCGTACTGAAATCACTTTTCCACTTTGTGGTGTGCAGCATTTTTGCCATGGGAAGGTAACTTTGGGGATGCAAATGTCTTTGCAGACAACATTGAAACAGGTCTTCGTTTTATCGGTCTTTACTAGTTCAGGCACACAAGTCTTACCGCAGGCACTGCATTTGACCTTAGAGCACGCTTTGGTTCCGCATGCACTTGTGCTAGTGCAGCCGCAGTTGGCTGTTGTCGGGGCAGCGTTGATCATTGCATTCGGCAATATCAACAGTGCCATGGCTATTGCTAGACAAATGGTTTTCATCGAAAGGCTCCTCGGATTTATTTTTGATTGTTATTTGATAATAATGTTTGCTGTTAGAAATCCACCATGAATCGCAAACCATACACGTTGTACCAACCATCGGTACTTGGAGCACCAGTCGCAACACGTTCACTAATGCTTCCGTTGATGTAGTTGAACTGCATGCGAGAGTTTGGGCTCCACCACCAGTTCATTCCGAAAGTAAAAGTATCACCCACACCACCAAAGATATCTTCATCGGTGAAATCGGCATGCGAGTATCGAGCCGCAACTTGCCATGCACCCCAGCCATGCTGACGACATCCATTGCAGTCGCGGACGATAAAGAAGTTTTCAAACGGTTTTGTGCGACCCATGGTTCCTGACTTGCGCTCCCAAGGGGTATGTTCGCCAGTCAGCCAGTAAGACATGTAGGCATAGCCACCACCGAAACTAAGGTCGTTGCCTGCACCTGAAGCTCGCTGAGCAAATGTTGCTTGGTATTCACCCCCGATTTGGAACGCACCGATATTGATTACACTTTCGAGCCCTATTAATTGATAGCTATTGGCACTCAAATCTCCCGTGTCAAACCACTTGTCATCGGTACGTGCTTCAGGTCGAGTTTGAAAGATATCATCATCACCATCGCCAGGAAAAGCGGCGGAGCCTGAGATCGCCCAGTGCGCATATCCACGGCCGCCTGAGAGCTCATCGTACCAAATGGTATTTGCTAAACGACCAGCAACTTCAGATTGATAGTTGTCAGTTCGTTGGTGACCTACCGCTTGTAAATTATCCAAGAGCATGACGCCGTAACGCCAATTCCAAGCTTGATTTTCAGAGAGTCCATAAGATTGCAGGCCAAATCGCCGTGCATCTGGGTTCAGGGCATCAATGTAAAGAGAACGCTCCATGAACACTGTGTATCGACTTGAATTTAACATGTCTAAACCGTAAGGCCGTTTTTGATTTCCAAGCAATACGGTGTGAAGCAATGGAAGTTCGTTCCAGCCGATATAAGCGTCTTTGAATGCAAAATTGTCAGGTGCGGCAAAATCCATTTCGATTTTATAGTGCATCGTTTCGCTAACGTCACCTTGTAAACCTAAGCGTAAACGACGAAAACCAAGGACATCTCTTGGCCCTACATCTGCGTCATCTTCTTCTAGAAAGTTGGGCAACGCCGATTCTTTTGGGAAACCCCAGTAATCAAAATGGATACGCCCCGTCCATTTTTGCGTTGGCTTAGTGATAATATCAACATCTTCCCAGCCTTTGTCAGCGGCAGGTTCTTCACTGTTGATGAAAGAAGTTTCCAACGCATCTAATCGTTTTTCAAGATCAGAATAGGAAGCCTCGGTATATTGTGCCGCAGGATAGTATTCCTGCGCGAATCCATTTTTTGCCAATACAACTATCAAGGCAAATAGAAGCCATTGTGTCTTCATCGTTCACGTCTCCATACGTGTAAGCACTTTGTGTGGGTCTAGAGACCTGACCTCTTTGATCGGGCTCTTTCTTTTGTATCGGTAAAAATGAATGATAACGTCGATTCAATCATGTTGGCGAATCTATCGCTAAAATGCTTATCACACAGATGAAACGGAACTCTTTGCTAACTGTAGGATCAAGGTCAATCATTGCAACTGTTACCAGTGTGCTAATCGGATGCTCGCCTGCGGTTTGCATACAAGAACAGTCTAGATTCACCCAATCTTCATAAAACTCCTAGGGGAATAAATTCGATCTAAGATCAGTTTGCGTGGTCGTTTCATCCGACCATCGGCTATTCTGCTGTTCGTTTTGAGTCAGCAGAAGAATCAATCGGTAAGAATGTGCGTAACAGATTTTATTCATTTCTTTGTGAATCTAGGCATAACTAGCATAGTTTAACACCAGAATGATGTCAGTTTCTGTGGTAAGATTGAGCCTGGCCTTCTAACTTAAAGGTCATGCAGATTCTCTTACATAATCAGCAATTCAATAAATACAGACTTCCCAGGATAATTGACCATGAAAAATACGACTCTTATTGCATTGCTATTCGCTTGCAGCCTTTCTGCGTCAGTGATGGCAGAATCTAAATCCAACCCTTCAAAGCGGCCCAATATCTTGTTCATCATTGCCGATGATCAATCGCCGTTTGATTTGAAGATCTACGACAAGAACTCGCCGCTAGATACGCCCGTGCTAGATCAACTGGCCGCCGAGGGCATGGTCTTCGATGGAGCCCGACACATGGGCTCTTGGTCTGGCGCCGTCTGCACGCCATCACGTCACATGGTGATGAGCGGCCGCACGGTTTGGCATTTGCCGAATGCTCGCAAGCGAGGTGCAACCGCAGCCGAACAAGACGCTTTGTGCCCTGCCAATTTGGAACAGACTTCGATGGCCGCCGTCTTTAACAAGGCCGGTTACGATACCATGCGAACCTGTAAAAACGGCAACAGCTACGCCGCCGCCAACGCACAGTTCACAGTGCGTCACGATAGTACCAAACGTGGTGGCACCGATGAAACTGGATCTCCTTGGCATGGTAAACAAGTTCTCGAATACTTGAATCAGCGTGAAGCGACCAATGATAGTGATCCTTTCATGATCTACTTCGGTTTCTCGCACCCTCACGATACACGCGATGGCAAACCGGAGTTGTTGAAGAAGTATGGAGCCGTTAATCATACCAACCGCAATGAGTTGCCACCCGCCAATCCAAAGTCACCTGAACTACAAGTCAACTATCTACCCGCACACCCGTTTCATCATGGGCACCCAAACTTGCGAGACGAAGTCAGCGTAAGCGGCGTTTGGGACAAACGAGATGAACGTACCATTCGTAACGAACTAGGCCGCGAGTATGCGTGTGATGAGAATATCGATATCCAAATCGGACGAGTGTTCGACAAACTGAAAGCAATGGGCGAACTCGATAATACTTACATTATCTACACCGCCGATCACGGCATGGCGATTGGTCGTCACGGTTTGCAAGGCAAGCAAAATCTGTACGAACATACTTGGCGTGTTCCGATGATCGTCAAAGGCCCCGGCATCGAAGCAGGTACTCGTTCACTGGGCAACGTCTACTTACTTGATGTGCTAAGCACCATCTGTGACTTGGCTGGCATTGACGCACCTGTATCCAACGAAGGGATCAGCTTCAAGCCAGTTCTCGAAGGAAAGCAAGACACCATCCGCGATGTAATGTACGGCGTCTACTGTGGTGGCACCAAACCAGGCATGCGTTGTGTCAAACATGGCGACTGGAAACTGATTAAATACGATGTTCTCGATGGCCAAGTGCAAGAGACTCAACTCTTCAACCTGGCCGAAAACCCAAATGAACTTCTCGAACAACATCACGCCAAAAATGTGATCAAGTTCACCGGCAACCAACCAACAAAGAACCAAGTCAACTTGGCCAGCAATCCCAAGTACGCCGAAAAGCTCAAAGAGATGGAAGCATTACTCCTAGCCGAACAACGCCGACTCGACGATCCCTATCGCTTATGGAACCAACCCCAAGATGGCTTGCCAGAAGTGAAACCAGCCAAACCAAAACGGAAGAAAAAGTAGGGTCCGCTACTGCGGACCAGGAATAACTACTTCGGCACGCCATCCTCTAACTTCCAAGTCGCATCAATATAAACCTGCGGTGGAGAGGGCAGGGCAGCGAGCTCCTCTTCGGTGGCCGCTTCGGCATACGCAAATTTGTAGATCATGTCATTATGGGCGCCATTGCATGTGTAGGCCCAAACGCCCCAGTGCGGTGTTCCATCCTTTTTGATCTGAGCAGTCACCCGATACTCGTTCACACCGGGAGGCTTGAAACTTCGGAATCCAATTTTTGATATTATGCTGCGTTGTTGCTCTTGAATGTGGATAGGTCCGATTAATTCAAATTGATCTTGGTTGAACGAGGATTCAAATTTTGTGAGAAACTGCTGTTGATTCTGGCTTTCGCCGGTTTGCCAATCGCGAGTTCGGTTCATGAACATGGCAATGAAAATGCAAAGGGCACAAGTCCCTACAAATAATTCACGCATTGAAATCTGCCAGCGATAGCTATTACTTTCCTCGGCAGAGGTCACGTATCGCATTCTCATGCGTTGAGCCAGATAGCCAGCAAGCATACCTGTTAGAATCACGCCTATCAGCGGTAGCATGACATTGAGTATCAGAGAAGATGGTTCTATGATTCGTTGAGATAGTGAAATCTTGCCGGCTTGTGTCAGATCTTGAAGGTGGTTCGCAATTCCATGAACTCCACTTTCTATCAGCGGGCACAAGTGCAGCCAGAGCCCTGCAACAACCGTAAAGCCAAACCACCAAATCCTGCGACTAGGGTCACACGAGACGAGCGTAAACACAAGAGCAACCGCAATCACCGGCACCACCAAAAAACTACCCAGCCCAAACAGTGAATCCATCGACAAGCGAGACAGATAGAGTGAGGCCAGGGCAGTTGGAACTGCCAGTGAGATACCAATCAGAATTCGCAGATATTTATTCATGACGAAATGGATTCTTTAGGTGGATGTAGACCAGCACAGAAAGAAATTCAATTACCCCCAATTGTAGAAGCGACAACTTACAAGATCAAGATCCAAATTCCTCGCAAATCAAGATCTGTTATAATCGATGCACTTGTAAAGAAGGATTTAGCACATGACACACAACGCACCTGAATTAGTAAACGCCAGCCTGCAAGGCAATTTGGCCGAAGTGCAACAACTGGTCGAATCGGGTGCCGATGTCAACAGCACTGATCAGCATGGCATGGGGCCGCTGCTCACTTTCACGCCAGCGGTGATTGAATACCTATTGTCGCAAGGAGCCGATCCGAATTTACAGACCAACGAAAACGGGGCACCAGTGCTTTCTGGCATAGCCTACATGAACAATGTCGAATGTGTTCGGCTGTTGTTAGAAGGAGGAGCCAACCCAAACGCAACGCATCCAAAAACTGGCGAGACTCCCTTGCATAGTTCATTGGCTCGCGGCGCAGATGTGCCGGAAGATGATCGACACCAGGTGATCTCGTTATTGCTGAAACATGGAGCCGATCCTAATAGTCGAACCATCGCAGGCATCCCCACCGCCGCTTTTTGGCGAGATGTACGCACCCGAGGCGAAACCCCGCTGCACCGCGCGTCCGCGTTTGCTTCAAAAGAAACCATTCAGCTACTACTAGACTCCGGCGCCGATAAATCAATCCGAGACGCCAACCACGATTCACCCCAGTCTTGGGCCAGCTGGCACTGGCGAGATTTTGACGTGGTGGATTTGTTGAAAGTGTAGAGTTGTGAATCTAAGGTCAATTCAGGCTTGACTAATACAATTCTGAATAAATGATTGCGTAGGATTGAATATTGGTTAGAATTATTGCCAAGCATAGTTACAACCTCTATTTTTCTACACGCATCTAAACTATTAAAGGAAAGAGAATGAAATCCGTGTTTTCCTTATTCGCTCAACGTGGTGCCGATAGTCCAGCAAACCAATGGTTAAATGACAACCCTTTAGTTCTTGGTGGTATTGCTATTTTATTGGGACTAGCCCTAGCTGGATATGGCCTCTTTGAACTCAAAAGAGGCGTTGCTCACGACAAGTATGGTAATGAAATGCGTGGAGGGCTTGGCAAGTTTTCTTCCATAATTCGTGTCGTATTTGGGTGTGCAGCTATTTTGTTTGGGTTATATAAAATGGTTGCTGGTTGATCCACTGGCAAAATCAATGATTCCCCAAGTAATTCTTTGGAAGAACTAACCCAATGCAACTAGGACTCTACCGCCACTACAAAGGAAACAACTACACCGTACTCGGCGTTGCTAAGCACAGTGAGACCACGGAGCCGATGGTCGTTTATCGGCAGGAGTATGGCGAGCGGGGGCTTTGGGTTCGGCCGCAGGCGATGTTTTTAGAAACGGTGGAAGTTGACGGGCAAGTTGTGCCGAGGTTTCAATGGATTGAGGCGGCTGGTGATGAATCTATTTGAGCATGTGCCTGCTAGTGCGTCGGAAGAACTCGTCAGCGTGCTGCTAGAGAGTGAAGCGGTGCGTATTGAGCGGATTGTTTCGACAGGGCAAAAAAGTGCGGAAGACTTTTGGTACGACCAAGAAGAAAACGAATGGGTTGTCGTGCTACAAGGCGAAGCCAAGTTGCAGTTTGCGGATGAAAGTGAACTACGCTGCTTGAAGCCAGGCGATAGCGTCCACATTTTGGCACACCGTAAACATCGCGTGGCATCAACAAGCGGCGCAGAACCGACTATCTGGCTTGCCGTTTTTTATAACTAGCGAAACTATACCGGGCCCGATTTTAAAAATCTAAAATCTTTCTCTGGCCTCGTCGAAGTTTGCTGATTAGAAAAAAGAATTAGGTTCGCGGGCTTCCGTAAACTTGTCGGAAAAATGGGGACGCAAGAATCAGTCAAATCTTACGGCATGATTCGCCTTGCCATTAGCGTGAAAATACAGCCCAGTTTTTGCCATCGGCAAACGCTAATGGAAGAATGTGCAACATCCTTAAAACAATCGCAATGCAAACAGAATTGCTATCTTTGCATCGATACTTTTGCTAGTTGTAGGGAAGTGGTCAGTTAAGGGAGTGGAAATGCCAAAGATTGGAACTGATTCTGACGAATTAAAATTATTGTTGACGTAATTCGAAAGTTCAGCGTATAATAGAGGCAGAAGTCCTTTAATGGTTTTCCAAAACATAGCCTAACTGAAGGAGGCGTTGTATGGAGTTTTTTAGAGAGTACTTTTCATAAACCCTTTAGATATATTTTGATATCAAAAAGTACGATGAATCGTTGTATGGGGTCATTGGAGAGCGGCTCGGCGTAGATCGGTTAATCCGTTATGGCTACTTAAATTGGGCTGTAATTGTGATGCCATCAAGTCTCGATAAAGACATTGCTTTGCTGGCTTCATTGTCACTTATAATTGACACCTATTTTTTGAAATACATTGGCCTCCGTCCTCTTTTGGTGACGGAGGCTCTTTTTTTAGGTAGACTAAATACTTACATTTAATCTTATCTCTTTGACCAAACTTCTTTGCACAATGAACTTCGCCGATCTGTTAGAGCAACAACAGTTTTCCAATGGATACCAGTTGGTAAACGGAGTTGCCATGCATGAAGAAAACCCTGAAAACTTTTTGATTCCGCATGCGGTATTAAAAAAACATGTTGGCGTGGGCCATTTTGTTGAACTGCGGATTGATTCGCCCAGGTTTTCGGTGCATGAAGAAGATGCACAGCAGTGTAGTTGCCCTAGTTGCAATGGCCAAATGACCAAGCCGATTTTGAGCCACGAGCATCCGAATTCTTTGGTTCCAATTCCACCGCAAGATGTGCCTTCGCGGGGGTGGGGTGAAGACTTTTGGGTGCAGGTCACCGCAAGAGAAGAGGGTTACTTTCAAGCGAAGATTGATAATCGTCTGGTAGAAGCTCGCCTGCACGAAGCCAATTTGGGCGATACCATTCTGTTCCATGAAGATCATATTTTAGCGGTCCACGGAAGCCATCGACAAGAAATTGTGCTTTGTATGAGCCCTGGGGAGCTCAAACAGTTGGCCCAATGGCTTGGGTCAAAGCGGCAATCAGGTAATTAATCTGTTGTAGAAATCTCATTTCCGAGCTTGGATTCGCGGACTTGACATGTTAGTATAGTGGTAGAGCTTGAGTCTTGTGATCATCACAAAGATCGAATTCTACCCACCTAAGCATTATCCTACCGCAAGAATCTAGCGTTATTTTCGCTGATTTTCTCACCCTCCCTCTGCTGTGCAACCTGTAAGGCAATTTTGGATTGCCTACTATTCCGCTTCTGATGTTGTCTATTGACAGTTGTTATTTGACAGTGTCTGAGTACAGAGTCTGAGGAGTTTCACGATGCGAAGAGTAATTCTATTGCTATTATGTTTGTCGATCACGCTGTGTAGTTCAGCAAGTTTGCTGGCAGAAAAACCAGCCAGCAAGCTAGACAAAGAACTGGCAGAGCAAATTGACAAGGCCCGGCAGACGGCCAAGCTGGTGCATAAAATTTATGATGCCACGCAAGATGTCATGCATCATCGCTATTTTCGGAATGACCGCTCGATGATTCCAGCGCGGGCCATGGAAGATGTGTTTGAAGAAATTGCGCGTCAGGAAAACATCAGGGCTCGCTGGATTTCAGTCAACGCCAGAGCGATGAACATCAACCATCGCCCAAGAGACGACTTTGAAAAAGCGGCCGCAGTGGCAATTTCCGCGCGGAAAAATGAGTACGAAGCGGTCGAAGATGGAATCTACAGGCGGGCCGAAGCAATTCGTCTTACTGGTGGTTGTTTAACGTGCCATGAAAAATTTGGCGCCGACCCTACCACCACACGCTTTGCAGGGTTGGTGATTAGTATTCCGCTTGAGTTGGAACAGAAGGATAGCGATACGGAAGAGCAGGGCGAGAAATAGTTCACAAGCTGTAATAGAGCCCCATTTGAATTCCGTTAATACTTGCCGCTGTAGCCTCTGATGG
>NVWB01000247.1 GCA_002733575.1 Blastopirellula sp.
AGAAGATGGTGCGACCCTCAGTGCACAAACAGGTGCTGCCCTGGATAAAATCATCCAAGGCGTCGAAGCAACTGCCAACAAGATTTCTGAAATTGCAACTGCCACGGTGGAACAATCTCAGAACGCCAATGAAGTTGCCAGTGCAATTCAATCGGTATCTCAGATCACCGAGCAATCGGCGGCCGCATCGGAAGAAATGGCATCCAGCAGCGAAGAACTTGGCTCACAAGCCACGAATCTTCGTGACTTGGTCAGCGGTTTCAAAACCGAGTAATGGAGGACAGAGTTGCCCCTTACCACCATTCCACGAGCAGGTGAGGGGCTCTCTGTTTTTTAATCCGGTTTATTGCTAAGACACATGATCACCCGATTTAAAATTTCATTAAGGTCTGAAAGATGACAGCTACAGATCAACCAGAACAAGACTTAATAACAGACGACCTCGTCTCGGACTTTATCGATGAATCGCATCAGATTCTAGAGAAGTTAAATGTTTCTTTAATGAACTTAGAGGAACTAGTAAAACTATCAGACGATGGGATTCTTCACTCGGTCGACACCGAATTGATGAACGAACTTTTCCGTGGCATTCATAGTCTGAAGGGACTTTCGGGAATGCTCGGTTTTCAAGACGTCAATAGTTTGACACATAACTTCGAGAACATCTTGGATAAAGCGCGTCATGAAGAACTTTCTATTAATCACGGAACTATCGATCTGATTTATCGCTCCGCGGATGTACTTGCCGAGATGATCGATGAAGTAAAAGAGGGTTCCGGAAATGCGGTAGAGTACGATCATTTAATTGAAGAAATGAAAAGTGTATTAGCATCTCAGGAAGAAGGTACGCCCAGTGTTGACTCTTCTCTCAGCGAGATACATGCTCCAGATGAAGATCCACTTGAAAAGGAAGAAACTAGCTTAGTCGATATAGATCAAAAAGATGAGCAAGAAATCACGGATCAACATTTAGAAATTCATATTCAAGTACGAAAAGAATTCTCTTCGATTTCAAACAACTCGGATATCACGAAAAAATATCTTGGCATCTATATTGACGAGACCGAGACGATATTGGATGAGTTAACTGATGGGTTAATCATTTCCGATGAGAATAGAGAAGACTCCACCAATAAAGACTTATTATGCGGAGTTCACCGGATCAAAGGGTCGGCAGCGGCGGTAGGGCTCGATCGGCCAGCCAAACTTGCCCACTATATGGAAGATATTTTACAGGAATTCAATAATTCTCAGACAGAACTTCCCATTCAACTCACCGATGCCTTACTCAAATGTCTTGATGGTCTGCGTAATGACTTGAAATATTTGAAGTTAGGGGAGACTGTCGTTGATGAATTTCCAACTCTTGTAGCAGAATTACTTGTCATCAATTCCTGCAAAACCACGCCAAAAGCGAATCAGACTACTGACGAATCTGGAGTGACTAAAGTAAATGCAAATGAATCCATAAAAAATTCAGCTTCCGCGTCTCCTGAGTCAGAGCAAACTCAACAAGAGACAGTGCAGGAGACAGACCGACGCAAAGTCAAGCGGACAGACAAGACTTCGAACTCCACAACATCCAAACCGAACGAGACATTACGAGTCGACATTGAGCGACTCGATCAATTGATGAACTTGGCCGGTCAATTAGTGATTAATAAGGCACGGTTTTTTCAACTCGGTGAAGGACTGCGCTCCGCTCTACCACACAAACAATGTGCTCAGTTAATTAATAATTCGATGAACCTGAGTTCCAAAATCACAAACCAAATTTGTGACCAGGATACGGCTTTCAATTCGGACCAAGGAAACCTTGACCTACTTCGGCAACAGATGCGTCGATTGAATACCAATATGGAATCAATCCAACGCGAATTCTCGCAGGTCACCAACATGAGAAATGGAGTTGCCAATCTGTTTGAAGCGGTTCACCAGTTGGAACGAGTCTCCGACGGAATCCAAAAAAGTGTGATGGATACGCGTATGGTATCTATTGGTCCACTGTTTGGACGATTTCGCAGGGTCGTACGCGACATTGCTCGCAGTCGCGAGAAAAACATGCGGCTCGATATCCATGGTGATAAAACGGAACTTGATAAGAGGATGGTCGACGAATTGGGCGACCCTCTAATCCACATGATTCGCAATTCGGCCGATCACGGAATTGAAACACCGGAGGAACGCATAAAAGTAGGCAAGCCAGCAGAAGGTGTCGTCAAGCTAGATGCGTTCCATCAAGGGAATAGCATCATCATTCAAGTAATCGATGACGGAAAAGGGATTAACACCAACCGCATTTTAGAGAAAGCGATCATCAAGGGACTCATAAGTCAGTCCGATGCCGAACGCATGACTCAAAAACAGATTCAGCAATTAATTTGGGAACCTGGTTTTAGTACTGCGGAAAAAGTGACTGAAATCTCAGGTCGCGGGATGGGAATGGATATCGTCCGATCTAAGATCGAAGAAATCAATGGAACGGTCGAAGTCGATAGCACTGAGGGAGTCGGGACAACCTTCACAATCAAGTTGCCATTGACCATGGCCATTCTCCCAAGTCTGTTGGCAAGAATTAACGAGCAAGTCTACTCGTTTTCAATCGAATCGGTAATCGAGATTGTCAGTATTCGCCCCGAAGATTTCTCGACCGTTTACGGCAAACGAACTGCGACAGTTAGAAAACGTGTGGTTTCGATCGTGACACTGAGTGAGTTGTTTAATGATCCCGGTGCATCTGACAAAAAGAGTTCAACTCCCACCGAAACGATTGTGGTAATTATCGGCCAAGAGGGAAAAGAGATTGGAGTTGTCGTGGATGGTTTACTTGGCGAGGAGGACATCGTGGTTAAATCATTAGCAGAGAATTTTGAGAATGTATCAGGGTTTTCTGGTGCCAGTATTTTAGGTGATGGATCAGTGTCACTAATCCTCGACTCTGCCATGCTGATGCAGTTAGCTGCGTCAGATGGCAATTCATAGGTTTGTTTTTTAAAAGATCCTGTTCAGGGTTTTGTGTTTTTGAGGTAATTGAGATGAACAAGAAAATCTTACACGTTGATGACTCCCTCGACATGCTCCGTGTCGTTTCAGCCAAGTTGACTTCATCTGGTTATGAAGTGGTGTCGTTAGATGACCCGACAAAGGCTATTCGATTCTTAGTGGATAACCATATTCGCGTATGTCTACTCGATATTAATATGTCTCAGATGAATGGGTTGGAGTTGCTGGAGAAAATCAAGGAGTACGATGGGGGGATTCAAGTGGTGATGCTCTCAGGCGAGGTCAGTCAGTCGAATATTCTGGACTCCAACCGCTTAGGGGCGGAAGCCTTCTTTTTTAAACCAGTAGAATCCTTTGATCCAATTCTGGAATCTCTTGATGCGATTTTTGAGAGAGAATTACACTGGTGGAATGTAATGAGGAATTTGCAAATCCGGAAAAAAGAACAACGCCTTGAAGAGCAGATACAGTGAAATAGTGCGACCAAGTATTTTGATTATATGGATGGAATTATTTGAATGGAGTCAAGGGGTAGAATGAGATAACTAACGGGAAGTTATCATTGCTGGAACTCAGAAAATGAATAATACGGTAACAAGGTTAAATTTATTAGGCAAGAAATTGCCAATTTCCGCTACTCCATTATATATTGGTGTTGTTGCATTATTTCTGATAGGAACTGCTGTTTTTGCACAGTTCTTCTCTTGGCAGGGAAATCGCGAGTTGCATACGATGATGGAAATCGTATCTACCCTCGTCGCTGGGTTTGTTGGAGTTTTGGCTTTTGTTCGCTACTACTCAAAGAAAAACATCTTTTACTTGTTCTTGGCTACTGGATTTGTCGGTACTGCACTACTAGATGGATATCATGCAGTTGTTACAAGCAGTCTTCTACAGTACCTCATGCCATCACCTCCTGATTCCTTGATTCCATGGAGTTGGAATGCTTCACGAACATTCCTTGCTATCTTGATGACAATGGCGTGGGGCGTCTCTCACTGGGAGCGGAAACGAGGAAAACTCTCCATTAATGAATGGTCTGTCTACTCATTAGTCGCTGGAATGACGCTAACCAGTTTTTGTTTTTTTGCATTTGTCTCGTTGCCACCTGCTTATTACCCAGAGTTTTTCTTAGGGCGTCCTGAAGAACTTGTCGCGGGTCTATTCTTTCTGATTGCATTGTGTGGTTTCTCGTCCAGGGTCGATCTCAAAATAAGTTCATTTGACGGGTGGATTGTTTGGTCGTTGATGGTCGGATTTGTGAGTCAAGTTGTTGTCATGTCGCGTTCCTTCATGCTCTTCGATTTGCCATTTGATCTTGCTCACTCCATGAAAATCATCAGTTACCTTCTGGTCTTAACAGGCTTGTTGATCGAGGTTTATCGCCTGTTTTACCAATTTGAGAAATCAAGAGAGGACATCGAGAATCTAATTGTGGAGCTAGAAGAACAAACGGCTTTAGCGAATAGTATGGCCGCCTGTGCAGAATCTTCCAACATGGCAAAAAGTGAATTTCTGGCAAATATGAGCCATGAGATTCGGACTCCAATGACAGCAATACTTGGCTATACAGACTTGCTTGTCGATGATAGTGAAATTTCTAATAATCAGAATAAGCGAACTGAGACACTCAAAATAATACGCAATAACGCCAATCATTTACTCATAATAATCAATGACATCTTAGATATGTCGAAGATCGATGCCGGGAAAATGAGTATGGAGCTTATCGATACAGACCCAATTCAGATTGTTGAGGAAGTTGTTTCGTTGATGAAATCACGAGCGATAGGCAAGGGACTGGATATTCATATTCAATACGATGGAAGAATCCCAGAGAAAATCATATCTGATCCGACCCGACTGCGTCAGATTCTGATGAACCTACTGGGTAATGCAATCAAGTTTACGGAGATAGGATCGGTCACAGTTCGCATTTCGTTGGGGACTGACGACAAAATGCACTTCGCTGTAATCGATACCGGCATTGGGATGACGCCAGAGCAAAGAGACATCATCGCAGAGTTTGATGCCTTTTCTCAGGCAGATGGATCAACGACACGTAAATTCGGAGGATCGGGGTTAGGCTTACGCATCTCAAATACTTTGGCAGAGATGTTGGGTGGTGGAATTGATGTGCAATCTGTCGAGGGCGTTGGGAGCACATTTACCGCCAGCATCTGTACTGGTGACTTGACTGGAGTATCGATGCTGACAGCAGAGGAGCATGCTTCTCGTGCTAAACAGAGAAACAGAGTCAAAGTTGAAGCGAAGGACGCATCGAACGATAGACCACTTGATGGAATTTATGTGTTGCTGGCTGAGGACGGGCCAGATAACCAGCGACTCATTCGATTCATCTTGAAGAAAGCTGGTGCCGAAGTGGATGTTGCAGAAAACGGCCAGATCGCCATTGAAAAGATTCAATCCGCAACCAAACAAAAAACACCTTTTGACGTGGTCCTAATGGACATGCAAATGCCGGTGCTCGATGGGTACAGTGCAACTAAGAAGCTAAGAGAGCAAGAATACACTGGGCCGATCATTGCCTTGACCGCACATGCCATGGCCGAAGATCGAAACAAATGCCTTGATTCTGGTTGTGATGATTTTGCATCGAAACCAATTGAACGGGAGGCATTATTTGCCGTAATACAAAAACACGCATTACCAGAAAAACAAATCCATTCCCAATTTGCCACAAGTTAATAATACATCATTTATTTTCGGAGACGACCCTATGCCTCAGCACGAACAGACTGTAACTCTTTTAGTAATAGACGACGACCCTGCCATTGTTCGCTTGCTAGAAAAGGTGATCACGAGAACATTTGGTGAGCAAATCAATATTGAGTCGCTCGTTGATCCTCGTGATGCTCGCACTCGCATCAATCAAGGCGGTGTTGACATATTACTTACCGATTTAGAAATGCCTGGCATCAACGGACTCGAATTATTGCGATGTGCTAAGCGGCGAAACCCTTGTACGCAAGTTCTCTTTTTGACAGGGCATTCTTCTCAAGAAGCACTCCTTGATTCATTTGAGTTAGGCGCAACAGATTATTTGCTTAAGCCGGTAGACCAAGTTGAATTACTTGAGTTAATCGAGCAATCCTATCGTCGACACGTGAGATGGCGAAATGCTCTTGCTGAAACATGGAGCCAACAAAAAAGCCAGCTCAAATCCTAATCCATTCTCGTAACAATCGATTTGCCTATCTTAAACTCCCCCAATAAAAAGGAATAAATCTTGTGCCACATATTTTAGTAGTAGATGATTCAAGACTGTCTCGACGGATGGTCGTTGACAAGTTAAAGGAAGCTGGACATGAAACTGTCGAAGCAATAAATGGTAAAGAAGGATTAGATCTCCTTCGCTTAACCCGACCAGATTGCGTCGTCACCGACTTACTGATGCCTGTGATGGGTGGCCAAGAGTTATTACGGAATATCCGATCAATCAACTCAGAGATTCCTGTAATTATCGCTTCGGCTGATATTCAAATTTCTTCTCGATCTGAATGTGAAGAACTTGGGATTAGCGGATTTCTTCAAAAACCCGTGGATGCTCAATCACTTTTAACTTGTGTCAATGAAGCTTTGAATCAAGAAATAGAGGTAGTGAACAATGTATCTAAATGAAGATGAACTAGATGCTCTCGCTGAAGTGATCAATATCGGTTCAGGTCGTGCTGCAAGCTCACTAAGTGAGATTACCGGTTCGCGAATAATGCTTACCATACCGCAAATTCAGGTTTGTGATTCGTTGAACTTTAGAGACCTTGCAAATTCGCTTGACTTGGAGTTTGGGACTACCGTTCAACAAGGATTCTCGGGCAAAGTATCTGGAAGAGCCCTTTTGGCTTTCCCAAAAGATAATGCCGTAGATCTGGCACGACTCGTTGGTGAAATCGAAACATCTACCACTGAAATGGACGAAGAACTGTGTGGTGTGCTAGAAGAAATTGGTAATATCGTTCTGAATTCTATTCTTGGGACAATTGCCAATATGATTGACTGTGGGCTGAGCTATACACTCCCACAGCTTTGCACGAAGAATTCATTTACCAAGTTAGTCCTTGAAAATCGTGATCACATTATCAACTCAGATTCTGTAATCCTTGTTGCTGACACGTCTATTACTGTTGCTGATCGAGACATCTCTGGCTCTCTTCTACTACTGTTTGAAACGGGTGATATCAAAACACTTCTGTCATCATTGATAAATGCTCCTATTGTTTAGAAGGGAAGAGAACGATGGAAACGAACACGGGAAATAAAAGAAAGATGCTCGAAGATCAGATTGATCTATTGCCGATTGGCGTCTGCGTTGTTGATAAAGAACTAAATATCCAACAGTGGAATAAAACACTCAACAATTGGACCTATTTACACGCCCAAATTGCAATTGGCTCTAATCTGCTTGAACTGTTTCCCCACCTAAAATCGCCACGATTTTTGAACCGCATGACGAGTGTCTTTAACTCGGGACAGACTGCGGTTTTTTCTCCCTCATCGACGCATCCATTTCTGCCAAACAGATTAGACGAAGAAGGAGTTGAGCAGGTAACACTCCATAAGACTGTCATGGTTCCACTAGGAGGTTATGGTCAACTCGCACAGATTAGCCTCACAGATGTTACTACGCAATATGAGCAGATCAAAGAATTGCGTAAAGAGAAGGAACAGCATCGAATTAGCCAAATTCGTAATCAAGCGATTCTTGAAACGGCCGCTGACTCGATCATCACGATAACATCCAAGGGCACCATCGAGTCATTTAACACCGCAGCGGAACACCTATTTGATTATTCTGCGACTGAAGTGATTGGAAACAATATCAAACTACTGATACCCACATTGTTAGAAAGAGAGCATGGCAGTAATTTGGCTCGAATCATAGAGTCCGATTACAAGAATTCCCTTTCTCAAGAATTAATGGGGAAGCGAAAGAACGAAACAAATTTCCCTATTTGCATGTCAATGAGTGAAGTTATTATCGATTTGGATCATTCAATCGAATCGACTCGCCTATTTACGATCATACTGCGTGACTTGACAGAGCGTCATAAAAAAGATAAAGAACTTCGCAACTCAAGGGAAAAAGCACTAGCTGCCGACCGCTCAAAATCTGAATTTCTAGCAAACATGAGCCATGAAATTCGTACGCCCATGACAGCAATCCTAGGCTTTAATGATATTCTTTTAGAGAGCCTTACTGATCCGATAAATATCGAGGCTGCTAAAACCATCAAGGCAAATGGATCACTTCTAATCAGTCTCATTAATGACATTCTCGACTTGTCAAAAGTCGAGTCTGGTAAAACAGAGCTCGAAACTTCTACCTGCTCACCTCATCAGATTATTGCCAATGTCATATCACTAATGGAAGTTCGGTTAGGTGCTAAAGATTTGAATCTTGACATTCAATACAAAAAATTGATACCCAAGTCCATCAGTACCGATCCAACTAAATTACAACAGATTCTTATTAATATCATTGGCAACGCAATCAAATTCACGGAATCGGGATCAATCCAAGTCGTTACAAGGCTAATAAACGAACAGACGAACCAGCCGAAGTTGAAGATTGATGTCATTGATTCAGGCATAGGTATCGCCCAGGACCGGATCCAACAAGTATTTCAACCGTTTACACAGGCAGACAGTTCGACAACTCGTCAATTCGGTGGAACTGGTCTGGGACTCACAATTAGTAAACGGTTAGCGAATTTACTAGGGGGTGATATTTCATTGACCAGTACCGTTGGCCAGGGAAGTACCTTCTCAATAACAATTGCCACTGGCTCGTTGGAGGGTGTGCAGCTTGTTGAGAATCAGTTAAATCCAGTACCACAGAATATAAGAACAGATCGCCCAGCAACTTGTGACCTGCCAACTTCCCTCTATGGTTACCGTATCCTGCTTGCTGAAGATGGAGTTGATAACCAACGTCTGATCAAGTTCATTCTAAGTAAAGCTGGCGCAGAAGTGACCATTGCTGAGAATGGAAAAATCGCTTTTGAAAAAGCAAATAAAGCTCAAGCAGAAAACCGACCGTTTGATGTAATCCTCATGGATATGCAGATGCCGATCGTAGATGGTTATGAATCAACTCAACGGTTACGAAATCAAGGGTACACCGGTCCAATTATTGCACTCACTGCACATGCGATGAGCGGCGATCGAGAAAAATGCCTTCAAGCCGGTTGCGATGATTTTTTAACAAAGCCCATTGATCGCAATAAAATAATTGGCTTGGTGCATCAATATGCATTATCGATAAAAGACAAGGTTCAAGTTGTAACGATTAAAATAATAGAAGAGTCTCGAACAAGTAAAAGCATTGGTGTGTGAATCCAGTGATTAACGAAATCAAACGTATTATATCTAGGGCCACTTATTAAGCCCATAAAGACTATTAAGTTGAATGAGAAAAATGAAATTTAGTATCAGAAAAAAAATGACCATCGGGTTCGGTGTTCTACTTTGTTTGATGGCCACGTTGGCTGTGGTTGTGTTGTACAACTTAGCGAACATGGAACGCCAGTTCAGTTTTGTCATCGAACACGATGCCCCTGTGATTGCAAATGCCAGGCAGTTATCCAAACTCGTGGTAGACATGGAAACAGGTCAAAGGGGGTTTGTCATTACAGGCGAGGACAAGTTTCTTGAACCCTATGATAATGCAGTCAAAACTTTCTCTGAATTGATGATTCAAGAGAAAGAGTTAGTCTCTGATAATCCTCCACAAGTGAAGTTGCTTGAGCAAATCGAGTCTTCTATTAGTGAGTGGCAGCAACTTGCGGCAGAACCAGAGATTGCGATGAGAAGAAAGCTCCTTGAAGCGAGCATGGATGCAGATTATTTACAGGAGATTCTATCAAAAGGAGTGGGCAAAGGGATTCTAGATAACATTCGCAATGTTACCGCTGAAATGGAAGAGGCCTTTAGGTTAGACGGAAATCTAGAAGGATTACTTTTGTTAAAATCGATTGAGAAGAATGTGATTGATCGAGAAACAGGTGAGCGAGGATTTCTGATTACAGGGAAGGAAGAGTTTCTGGAACCCTACGTGATGGGGCAAAAGAACCTAAGTAAGAATCTTGATATACTAAGATTGCTGGTGGAAAATGCGCATGACCGTGAGGCCACTGAGAATGATATAAGACAACTAGAGAGCTTGTACACTAAATGGTTAGGAGAAGTGGCTGAACCGGAGATTGCTTTACGCCGTCAGGTAAACACGGGTAGTAAAACTGATAAAGACTTGCAGGATCAACTCGATTCCAGATCGAGTGATACAATCATTGTTGAGATTCGCAATACGATAACCCAAATGAGCGACAGATTCACGGTTGCAAAAAACGATAAGCTTGAAGCCTTGTTGATGACCGCGGCAAAATCGATCATTGACCAAAAAACAAGTCAACGGGAATTTATACTCTCAGGCAATGGAGAGTTTCTTGAGACCTTCTTCGTAGAGAGGGAAATTTGGAACAATAGTTTATCTGCACTTCAAAAACTCAATAAAAATGCCTATGACATTGAGACCATGATCAAGAATGTCGATTCAATACAGTCGCTATCAAGTGACTGGCAGCGTTTGGCTGGCGAACCTGAAATTGAGGCCCGAAGATCAATGGACGAACATCCAGAGTCTATCGAGGACGTCGCAGCCATGCTCCGAGAAGGAACAGGCAAGCGAATTCTCGACCGTGTCAGAGGACAGTTTTCAGATTTTATCGAAGAAGAAGAAAGACTAACAGCTCTACGTTTTGCAAGTGCGTCTGCTGCCTCTCACAATACAAGAAATATGACCATTCTAATTGCCGTTATCTCGGTGCTTTTCGGTGGGTATGTTGCAACAACAATAACGCAAGGAATTACTCGACCTGTTCACCAACTGAATTTAGCCTTGGGATCAGTTGCCAGCGGCGACCTAGACCAAAATATATCAGTAACATCCGATGACGAAATTGGGGACGTAACAAATTCATTTAATCTAATGGTCGACGACCTGAAACAATTAATGATGGAGAAGGAGTTAACGGGGCAAGCGCTGCAGGAAGCAAGTGAATTCACAAGCAATATCATCGGTTCGATGATTGACATGTTAGTCGTGATTTCACCCGAGGGTAATATCATGAGAGTTAACGATGCAGCCTGCGAATTGTTGGGTTATAAAAAAGAAGAGCTAATCGGCAGCCCTTCTAATATGCTTTTCTCTGAGAGTGAGAGTGAGAGTGAGAGTGAGAGTGAGAGTGAGAGTGAAGCAATATCGAACGGAATTTCACTCAGTGATATCATACCTCTAAAGCAGAGTACACTTCGTCTGCTTATAAAAGAAGACTCCATCAGCAACGTCGAGAAATTAATCGTCCGAAAGAATGGCGATACGATTTCTGCACTAATGTCCGGTTCTGTGATGCGAAATGATGAAGGTGATATTACAGGTCTCGTCTGTGTGGCACAGGATATCTCCATACGCAAGGAGATCGAGGATCGATTACGACTTGCCAAAATAGCAGCCGATACTGCAAGCAAGAGTAAAAGTGATTTTTTAGCGAACATGTCCCACGAGATTCGTACGCCGATGACAGCAATTCTGGGTTTCGCCGAGAATTTACTCGATGCAGATTTACCCGATTCAGAGAAATTAAACTGTGTTCACACCATTCGTCGAAATGGGGAATACCTGCTCAGTTTGATTAACGACATTCTCGACTTGTCGAAGGTCGAAGCAGGTAAGATGACGGTCGAGCATGCAGAATGTCGCCCCTGCTCGATCATCGCTGAAGTAGCTTCCCTCATGCGAGTACGTGCCGATGCCAAAGGTTTGACTCTAGGAATCGACTACATCGGAGCGATACCAGAGACGGTTAAAACAGACTCCATTCGGCTCCGTCAGGTGCTCATTAATCTCATCGGAAACGCAATCAAATTTACTAAAGTGGGATCAGTTCGACTTGCCACTCGCTTCATGACTGATTGCGATACGCCCTATCTACAATTCGATGTGATTGACACGGGATGTGGTATTACCGAGGAGCAGAAAAGCAATCTATTCAAGCCATTCACGCAGGCCGATACCTCGACCACACGAAAGTTTGGTGGAACAGGGTTGGGCCTTACCATCAGTAAACGGTTTACCGAGCTACTTGGTGGAGATATCAACGTGGCTACATCTGAAATAGGCGTTGGAAGTACTTTTCGAGCCACAATTGTTCCCATCTTGCTAGACAATGTAAAGATGCTTAACAACCCTATGGAAGCAACCTATGTGACGGATGAGGATAATCTTGCAGATCAGGTTTCAAAAACAAGTTTGCAAGGCTGCCGTATTCTTCTTGCTGAGGACGGGGCTGATAACCAGCGACTGATTTCGTACGTGTTAAAGAAATCAGGCGCAGATGTAACGGTTGAGGAAAATGGCAAGCTGGCACTCGACGCTGCAATTGCAGCACGCGACGATCATGAACCGTTTGATGTGATCCTGATGGACATGCAAATGCCGGTAATGGACGGCTACGAGGCAACCGGTCAATTACGTCAACGCGACTACACTGGCACGATCATTGCCTTGACCGCACACGCAATGGACAGTGATCGGCAGAAGTGCATTGATGCCGGCTGTGATGCATTTGCTACAAAGCCGATTGATCGCGTCAAACTTATCAGCACGATTAATTCATATACCAAACAAAGGGAAGCCATCTTGGATGCCCAGGAATGACCCTCTGAGTAAAACAATAAGAACACATCCGAAAATAACTACGGATTTTGAAATTCTCCAGTTTTGAGATGAATCATGGCAAATATTTTAAGAGTAAGCGAAATCACGGTCTTTGAATTTTCGGAATGCACTTCATTCCCGATAGAGGTTGATTTTACGAATGAAGCAAAACAGTTGGTTGGAGCCGTAAAGACTGCCGATCCACCACTGGTCGTGCTTGACCTCACCAACGTGAAATATATCAACTCTTTTTTTATTCGACTCTTGATACGAACTTGGAAATTGATCAAAAAACGTGATGGCCAGTTCGTTATAGCAGGCATGAGTCCTGAATCCCTTGAGATGTTGCAACAAATGAAAATCGATTCTCTCTGGAAACAATATCCCACACGTGATCTTGCGATCCAGGATTTAATCAGAGATACACCAGCCCATTTCTCCTAAATGAACGATTGCTGTTTTATAGATAATAATATTCAATTCAACTAGAAAGAAAGTCATGTCCATAGTCAACACAGAGGCACAAAACACGGGGATACTTCTTGACGCAGGTACCAATGAATTAGAGGTACTTGTTTTCAGAGTCGGTGGCCAGAGATTTGGCGTGAATGTCGCCAAAGTACGTGAAGTGTTGTCAATTTCAGATGTGACTAGCATGCCCTCTGCTCACGACGCGATCGAAGGCGTAACGCAGATTCGAGATCTTGTCGTTTCTCTTGTGAACTTACCCAAGTATCTCTTTGGTGTTACTCCTGAGACGCAACAAAATCCAACGGATCAGATGCTCTTGCTAGAATTTAGTCAGCAAATGATTGGCTTTCGTGTTGAGGCAACGGAACGTATCTATCGTCTATCGTGGAAGGATATTGTACCAGTACCTAACATTGCTGGTATGGATTCGCCAATTACCTCTGTGATACAGTTACAGGGGTCACTTGTGTCGATGTTAGATTTCGAGACGATTGTCGCAGAGTTTGACTTGGATGACTCGCCACAGTCAGGAGATTGCAAACAAAGCCAAGTGTGTGATGACATTCACAACCTACCAATCTTGTATGCCGATGATTCCAAGCTAATCCGTGCAAGAATTAAAGATGAGTTAACCCAAGCTGGCTTCACGAACCTCCGAGGCTTCCAAGACGGTGCCGACACCTGGGAATATCTAAGTGCATTAAGTGAATCGAATGATCAGAAAACTCTCTCAACACACGTAGCAACGCTTATTACGGATGTCGAAATGCCGCGAATGGATGGACTAACTTTGACTAAGAATTTGCGAAAAAATTCCGTACTACAGAGTTTGCCTGTCGTTGTCTTTTCATCAATTGCCTCTAAAGACAATGAGAAAAAAGCGGTTCAGGTTGGTGCTAACTCACAAGTAACCAAACCCCACTTTGGTGAGTTGATAGATGTTGTGTCTAAATTATTGCAGGAAGCGGTCTCCTAACCGATCTGTGCTTCTCTCTGAAAAAATGACGAAAGAAAATCCATTCATCTTCGAAACGAGTGTTGCAATAAGCATTATTTAGACCGCAACTTTTCACTGATTCTCTATTTATTTCCAGTGCCAAGAAGTCCATGCTGCTGACGACGCTTTTTACGGCTGCTTGCCAAGTTAATTAATGTCCTTTCAGGGGAAATCCAGTTGCCGCTGGAATTGACGCAGTGGTTACGAGCGAGGACAATAGAGTGATAAATCCGGTTTCGGCCAGTTGCCGCCAAGATTAGGTGGAGATCAAGATCGGTTCAAACGTAGCACATACGCACTTGTCCTAAGAGAGTTCACCATGATTCAATTCTATACCACAACACAAGCCGGTTGCTGCCGGGTATTCTTGTGTCATTTTCGACACCGAATAACTACACTCGTTTTTTTCGTGCTGTTATCTCTGTCGTTACAATTTGTTCACACGCAAACGGTGAACGCCAAGCCAACTGAAAAATTGAATCTCGTATTCATCTTGGCCGATGACCTCGGTTGGAGCGATACCACATTGTACGGAACCACCTCGTTTTATGAGACGCCTAATATCGAACGACTTGCAAAACGTGGGATGTTATTCACCAACGCCTATACGGCCCATCCGCTTTGCTCGCCAACACGTTCCAGCATCATGACCGGATTAGAACCTGGCCGCACCGGTTTCATTTCAGCAGCCGGGCATGTGCAAGGTGTGAATTTTGATAAAAACCTTTTATTCCCTGCTAGACCGGATCAAAAGGTAAGAGTGCCCCGTTCTGTTTCCCGTCTTGATACCAAATACACGACACTAGCAGAATCCATCAAATCCGCTGGATACATCACAGGCCATTTCGGCAAATGGCATTTGGGTAAACAGCCCTACTCTCCGCTCGAACATGGTTTTGATGTCGACGTTCCCCATTGGTCAGGTCCAGGTCCAGCCGGTTCTTATGTGGCGCCATGGAGGTTTCCCGATGAATTAGATTTTGATCCAACCGTTCCCAACGAGCATATCGAAGATCGCATGGCCAATGAAGCGTGTGCGTTTATTGAAAAGAATAAAGACAAGCCATTCTTTCTCAACTACTGGGCATTCTCAGTACATGGCCCTTGGGATGGAAAACCTGAGTTAAAAGCAAAATACGCAAAGAAAGCCGACCCCAATAATCCACAGCGATTACCGGTCTACGGCGCCATGGTTGAATCACTGGATGATGCAGTCGGCCAGTTATTGGATACGCTTGACCGCTTGAATCTAACAGAGAAAACCATCATCGTCTTCTTCTCAGACAACGGCGGCAACATGTACAGCGAAGTCGATGGACTTCCACCCACCAGTAACGCGCCGCTGCGTGATGGCAAAGCGTCGATCTACGAAGGCGGATCTCGGGTGCCGTGTGCAGTGATCTGGCCAGGAAAAACAACCGCCGGTAGTAAAACAGATGCGTTTCTTTCGAGCACCGATTGGTATCCAACATTAATTGAAATGATGAAGATACAAAAACCGGCCAATCTTCAGTTTGATGGAGTCAGCCAAGTTCCGGCCATATTAGGAAAATCTGGCCCACGTGAATCGGTTGTTTGTTTCGTGCCTTGTTATTTCCCCAAACCAAATACGATTCCTTCCACCTACGTTCGCCGTGGCCCTTGGAAATTGATTCGCTTTCATGGAGACGGCGAAGCAGGTCCGCAGCAAGATCGATTTGAACTTTACAACCTCGATAGTGATATCGGCGAAACAAAGAATCTAGCTTCAGACAACCCTCAACTTGTCAAACAACTCAACGCCGAGATCACCGAGTATCTGAATCGAGTAGAGGCAACCGTGCCGACGCCGAATTCAGCGTATAATCCGAATGCCAAAGCAACGCAAAAGCCTATGGTGAAAAGACCAGCAAAAGCAATTAACCGTGAGGCTCAATTCAAACAACGTGACACTAACAAGGATGGTTTTGTTACCCTCAAAGAATTCATTGGCAACCCGAAAAACAGAAACGTGCCAGCACTGACTAAGCAGTTTGAGTTAAAAGATAAAGACAACGATGAGCGTTTGACTCTGGCAGAATTAAAAGGACAGAAATAGCCATGAACTATCGATACTACTTCCTAATCATCGCAATTCATAGCTTGGTGGCTTCTGCTGCACAAGCCGCAGATCGCCCTAATATCCTCTTCTTTTTTGCAGATGATTGGGGACGATATGCGAGTGTCTACTCCGACTCGGAACACCCTTCATTAAACGACGTCATCAAGACGCCGAACATTGATCGGATTGCAAGTGAGGGTGTGTTGTTTCGCAATGCGTTTGTACCAGTTGCATCTTGCGGGCCATGCCGAGCATCTCTTGCAACCAGTCGCTATTTCTGGAATTGTGGCAGTGGTGCGTTCCTCAATGGTAAGGCAAGTAACTGGGAAGGACACCAGAATCCGTTTGCAACGCTTCCAAAATTTGTCGACCTGCTTCGTGAGGATGGATACTTTGTCCGCAGAAGCTTAAAAACTTTTGCATTTAAACCGAGTCAAGCGGGCCCTGCTGCTCGAAAAGTACCTCAAGTTGAGTACCAGCGATACGGGCTTTACGTGGGTACAGCGGACGACGATGCCGAGAAATTAAAGCGGCACAATCAAGTTCTGGCTCACCCACGCAGCGAGATGCAACGTGTGTTGGCAGGATGCCCAGAGGGAACCCCTTTCTTTTTTGTCTATGGAACCATTAACATTCACCGTCCCTACACAGCCGACTCCGGCAAGCAACTTTGGGACATTGAACCAGATGATCTCAAAGGATTGATTCCCAAATTTCTGCCTGATGTTGATGATGTTCGGCGAGATTTCTCTGATTATCTTGGTGAAGTCCAAGCTATGGACGCCATGCTCGGAGTAATGCTGGAAGAGCTTGAATTAAGCGGACAACTCGACAACACCATCATCGTTTTATCTGGCGACCACGGCATTCCTGGAGTCCCACGCGGGAAGACCAATTGCTATGACCTAGCGACTCGAGTACCGCTGATGGTCCGCTACCCTAAGCTGATCACTAAAGGACGCCAGGTCGATGACTTTGTCAGCGTGATGGATATTGGGCCAACACTGTTGGAACTGGCAAGTACAGATGTTCCTGCGAGTATGGATGGAAAGAGTTTTAAAAATCAGTTGACCAGTAAGAAAAGTGGCTGGATCGATTCAGAACGAAACAGTGTGGTGGTAGGACGTGAATTGCATTTTCACTCTGCTCGTGAAGGCAACTTGCCGTACCCGATGCGGGCCGTGCGAACTCCTGGTTACCTGTACATCCGCAACTTTAAACCACAACGCTGGCCCATGGGTGACCCTCGGGGACTGACAGGTGCAAACCGGCCGACTTATGAACAACTTCATAAGAGCACTGCGGTAACCATGTCTGATCTGGATGCCAGCTTAACCAAAGCCTGGCTCTTCACACATCGAGACGAGCCTGATGTTCGGCCACTGTTTGATCTAACATTGAACCTTCGTCCGAGTGAAGAACTGTACGATTTACGGAACGACCCTGACCAATTGAATAACATCGCTGGTGAAGCTGCACACGCTAAAATCAAAGCGGAGTTATCCAGTCACTTGATGTCGGTTCT
>NVWB01000248.1 GCA_002733575.1 Blastopirellula sp.
ACCGGAGCTTGCAGTGGAAAATGTCATCTCCGCCGTCGAGGCCGCGGCTAAACTGGCCGGCATTCCGATGGATGCTTTGGGGGGTGCTATCGCCCATGTCGGTATCGCGGGGGTACTGGGGTCAACGGAAAGCGCGAAGATTACATCTGCCCTGCCCTACAAGTCAGTTGTTGTGACAGATGACCGCCCGACGGCCGTAACCGGTGCATTGGGCCGTAAAGACGGCTATTTGTTATCAGTCGGGACAGGCTCCTTCGCGGCGGCCAGCAAGTCCGGTGCTTTTACATATGTTGGTGGCTGGGGTTTTTATGTGGCTGATCAGGGATCTGGCGCATGGTTGGGCCGGGCCGTACTTGAGCAGGTCTTGCTCTGTTATGATGGTCTTGCTGACCATACCCCGCTGACCCGAGCAGTGTTTGCAAAATTTGATCAGAATCCCAACGCCATTGTTGCCTTTAGCATGTCGGCCAAGCCCGGTGATTTTGGTGCGCTGGCACCCGACATAATAGCGGGCGCACGCGCTGCGGACCCTTGGGGGCAGTCCATAATGAAAAATGGCGCTGGCCATCTGATGAGTTGCCTCACAAGGCTTGGCTTCACGCCCGGCGATACGCTTTGCCTGACTGGCGGCGTCGGGCCACATTATATGGATTACCTACCCAAGAAGCTTCTGGCGGGCCGTATAAATTCTTGCGGCAGCGCGCTGGATGGTGCGTTTCAGCTTGCGAAATCTCACCTGGCTACACTGCTGGAGGGCAATTTATGAGTATTGCCATTTTCTTGTCGCCAGATAAATGGCTGCAATCTGATGGGGGGCCACGTTATGTCCAGTTGCGCCAAAGACTTACAGAGGGCGTCGATCAAGGTCTTTTGAAAGCCGGTAGCTCGTTGCCTCCCGAACGAGAGATTGCCACAATCACTAAGTTGTCCCGGGTCACAGTACGCAAGGCTATCCAAGCCTTAGCCAAAGACGGCATCATCATTCAAAAGCAAGGGTCGGGATCTTTCGTCGCCTTTAACGTGCCTCAGATCGAGCAATCTTTGTCGCGCCTGACGTCGTTCACTGAAGACATGTCGCGCCGGGGAATGACCTCAACAAGTGTCTGGCTTGAACGCGGTATCTTTATGCCATCACCCGACGAAGTTCTTGTGCTTGCCCTCTCGCCTGATGACTCGGTGTCGCGCATTGCGCGGCTCAGAATGGCAGATGACAAGCCTATGGCCATAGAGCGCGCGTCGTTATCGACAGATTTTCTACCAAACCCGCTTCTGGTAGAGACCTCACTTTATGAAGTCCTTGGACAGGCTGGATTTAGACCGGTTCGGGCCTTGCAGAAGATTTCTGCAATCAATCTCGAAAAAGAAAACGCGGCGCTGTTGATGGTTGAACCGGGAAAGTCCGGGCTACAGATCGAGAGAACCTCATATCTGGCTGATGGGCGCACGGTTGAGTTCACACAATCAATATATCGCGGGGATGCTTACCACTTCGTGGCCGAGCTTCGCCTTGCCAAAGAATAGGACTGCCAGAATGACTACCACTCAGACACAGATGCGCCGCGAGGTGTTGGAAATACCTCTGGCTGTGGATCGCCTGCTGCAACAAGGTGGTGATGATATTCGCCGCGCTGCCGACGCTATTGGCGCCCGTAACCCCGGATTTATGGTCAGCGTCGCACGTGGATCGTCTGATCATGTTGCGACCTATCTCAAATATGCATCCGAACTTTTAACGGGGACACCAATAGCCTCTATCGGGCCATCCATCGCTTCGATCTATAACCGGAAACTTAATCTTGGCGGCAGCGTCTGTCTGTCAGTGTCGCAATCAGGCAAAAGCCCGGATATCGTTGAAATGGCACGGATGGCACGGGAGGGCGGAGCGTTGTCGATTGCAATGACAAATCACCCGGAAAGCCCGCTGGCACAAGTATCTGATCATACGTTGAACTTGCATGCCGGTCCCGAAATCAGCGTTGCGGCGACAAAAACATTTGTCAATTCAGCTGTGGCTGGCATTTGGCTTTTGGCGGAATGGGCCGGGGATGAGGCGCTATGTGCAGCCATCCACGACCTGCCCAACAAACTGGAAAAAGCTGTACACATCGATTGGCCAGACGTCCGCGCCGCCATTGGTTCGCACAAATCAATTTTCTGTTTAGGTCGCGGCCCAGCCTACGCCATCTCAAACGAGGCGGCCCTAAAGTTCAAAGAAACCTGCCAGATCCACGCTGAATCTTATTCCTCCGCAGAGGTATTACATGGCCCAATTTCCATCGTGGACGTTGGCTTTCCAGTTATAGCCCTTGCGTCAGCGGACGAAGCTGAAGGCGCGCTCGCCAAAGTTGCAGATGAGATTGCCGCCAAAGGTGCCACGGTTTTTGCAACCAGCAACAAAGTCCATCAAGCTAACGTGTTGCCAACTGTACGGACAGGCCACCCGCTGACCGATCCGATCACTTTGATTGCAAGTTTTTATGCCATGGTTGAACAAACAGCCGCATCACGCGGCATCAACCCTGATGCCCCGCGTCACCTCAAGAAAGTGACCGAAACGGTATGAGCGGCATTACCAAAGCCTATGTCGGAGCGAGGATTCATGATGGACAGGCCTTGCATGACAACCACGCACTAGCTGTCGGTCATGATGGCAGTTTCAGCATTCAGCCTGTTGATAGCCTGCCGCCCGGCTGCCCCACAAAAATACTGCGAGGCGGGTTGATCACACCAGGCTTTGTCGATCTGCAAGTCAATGGCGGTGGCGGCGTGATGTTCAATGACGATCAATCGGTTGATACGTTGCGCACCATTGCCGATGCCCACGCAACGACTGGAACTCAGGCATTACTGCCGACCTTAATCACGGACACGCCTGAGCGCACACATTCTGCGATCAATGCGGTGGAACAGGCGATCGCCGAGCGGGTCAACGGCATCATCGGCATTCACCTTGAGGGTCCGCACCTGTCAGTCGCTCGCAAAGGGGCGCACGATCCAAAATTGATCCGCGCGATGTCTGACGAGGACCTTTCACTGATGCTAAGTGCGGCCGAACGTTTGCCGAATGTCATGGTTACTGTGGCACCGGAAAACACCTCCCTTGCGCAGATCAAATCAATGGCAGAGGCCGGCATCATCGTCTCTTTGGGTCACACGGATGCTGATTGCTCTGCATGTCATGCGGCCTTTGACGCTGGGGCACAATGTGTGACACATTTGTTTAATGCGATGAGCCAATTGGGAAACCGCGAACCTGGCTTGGTCGGCGCAACACTTGAACGAGGCGATATTTATGCCGGACTCATCGCTGACGGAATCCACGTCCACCCAACCGCGATCCGCATTGCTTTGGCCGCGAAACCACAGTCCGACAGGATATTTCTTGTGACAGACGCGATGGCGACCGTCGGCTCTCAGATCGATAATTTTTTGATCAATGGCCGCGAGGTGTTCAGGAAAGATCATCGCCTCACGTTAGCGAATGGCACGCTCGCAGGGGCTGACCTAGAGATGCCACGCGCACTATCGGTCATGATTGATACCGTCGGGGACGATCTGTTAAAGGCAGTCGCCCGCGCGACATCGACTCCGGCCACTTTGCTGCGTGATGGCAGTGACTTAGCACGCCTTGGTGGAACATCTCGATCAGCGCTCTACTTTAAAGATGGATTTACAAACCCACACGCTCAATTGCGTGTATAGTCCCGCAATGGCTGGCAAAGTTTGGGCCTGCCAATGTGCGACCGTTGCAACATGGCCCTAACGCAGTGTGTATCGCCTGAGCAAAAGAGACAGGAAAATTTGGCTTGTTCATTCACGCTGCCGCTAAGTAGTGCAAAGGTGTACCCATGGAACAAAATGCGTCTGATTTTTTGGCAGGCTTGCGTAACCGCGGCGGAATTGAGCAAATTTTTGATGTTTTTCATGACATCATGTTTTATATCAAGGATCAGGATTGTCGCTGGATCATGTGTAATCAGGCGTGTCTGCGTCTCCTGAATTTCCGCGATCAAAAAACGTCTTTGGGGCCACTGAGTACGATATCTATCCGCCCAAGATTGCCGAGATGATACTTAAGGATGACCGCGAAATTATTGAAACCAATTGTGCCATTCTCAATCGCACTGAATTGATCGTTGATAAATCAGGGCATCTGATCTGGGTAACAACAAACAAGTTGCCGCTAATAGCAATGGATGGCCATGTTGCCGGACTGATGGGCACAACCAGAATTTTGTCCCAATCAGAAGAGTTGCCTGACGAATATCAGCAAATGCGACCTGTCATTGACCATATTCAGGGCAATGTTGACAAGAAAATAGAAATCAAAGAGCTGGCGCGGCTTAGTTTTCTGTCAAACAGTCAGTTCCGAAAACGATTTCGGATTCAATTTCGCGTGTCCCCACAAGAGTTCATCTTGCAGACACGCCTACAGGCGGCATCCAAGAAACTTATTTCCACCGATCAGCCGATTATCAAAATTGCGCTTAGTTGCGGCTTTGGTGACCAAAGTTATTTCACCAAACAGTTCAGTCGTTTTTTTGAAACATCCCCTGGGCGGTATCGGGCAACATGGGGTCAAAAATAGCAAATTGTTGCACAATTTGGCCGTGGATGAGCGAATAGTTATAAAACACCCCCGTATTGTCAAAGGTCCGCGCCTGCTAATTTGGTAACATTTTGGGGTAGTTTGGGGATTCCTACGTGATTCTTTCCTACTATTTAGGTTGTCGGACAGGCGACCGTGGGTGACTGAAAAATCAGCCGCATCACCGGGGGGGTTATAAGATGCAAGACGCAAACTATCCAAAATTGCACAACGCAATGTGGCCGGGAGTTGTCGGCAAGGGGGATGATTCCGAGCCGCCAATTGATCTTGATACCATGCTTGATCTTACCGCCGCCGCCCAGGTTGATGGGGTAAAATTTGACGGGGTTGATCTGTTTCTTGCTGATCCCCACACCAGTATTGATGTCTCGGACGATGGCATAAAGGAACTTGCCGACAAATTGGCCGCCAGAGGTCTTGTGGTCGGTTCAGCGGTTGCGCCAGTGTGGGCCCCAGTCGGTGGTGGTTCCGCAATGGGATCGCGTGAGGAACGCAGCAAATTTGTTGAAATGGTTGGTAAGTCCTGTCGCATTTTGCAGCGTCTGACTGAGCTTGGCGTGCGTTCTTACGGGGTGGTGCGCATTGATTCATCGACCAGTGTTGAAGAATGGGCGAAAGACCCTGCTGGCAACACAAAACTGATTGCCGAAACCTTTCGCGAGGCTTGTAAGGTTGCAGAAGATCACGGTGAGCGGCTGGCGGTAGAGGGCGAAATCTGTTGGGGCGGAATGCATTCATGGAAATCAATGGTTGATTTGCTTGAGGCGGTGGACCGGCCCGATACAATTGGCTTTCAGGCCGATATGGCTCACACGCTGCTTTATGCACTGGGCTATAATGCGCCGGACGATCGAATTTTACCGGAAAATTTTGACTGGAATGATGGCGCTCAGCTCGACGGTGCTTTGCGCACGATCACTGACGCGCTGCGACCCTGGACCATTGATTTTCATGTGGCGCAAAACGACGGTACGGTCAAAGGAATGGGCAACCATGACAGGACGGGCCGCCACTGTATGGTTACAGACCCCAATGGTCGGCTGGATATCGCACGTCATGCTGGTTTTTGGCTGCGCGACGGCGAAGGAAATCCAACCAAGGCCGTAAAGCATATTTGCTGGGATGGCTGTATGTTCTCAAATCAGGATTTGCTCAAGCAACAAACCTGGAATGATATTCTGGCAACCATGATTGATGTGCAAAAAGCCCATGGCTGGAGCAATTGATATGGCACGGAAAAAACTACGCATCGGGTTGATTGGATATGGCTTTATGGGGCGCACCCATTCAAATGCCTTTCATCAGGCGGGCCGGTTCTTTGATCTCAAATACACGCCAGAACTTATTGCTGTTTGCGGTCGGGACCAGGCAAACGCCGAGGCCCATGCCGCTAACTGGGGTTTCTCTTCGATCGAAACAGACTGGCGTAAGTTGATTGAGCGCGACGATATCGACCTGATTGACATTGCGGCCCCCAATAATGTGCATCACGATATTGCCATAGCCGCCGCTGAGGCCGGGAAAATGGTGATGTGTGAAAAACCGCTGGGGCGCAATGCAGCGGAGTCACAAGCGATGGTGGCGGCTGTTGAAAAGGCCGGTGTCGCCAATATGGTCTGGTACAACTATCGTCGTATCCCCGCGATAACCCTTGCTAAACAACTGATAGATGCGGGTAAGTTGGGCCGCATCTATCACTATCGCGCAAAATTTCTGCAGGATTGGACAATTGCTGATGATCTACCCCAAGGGGGGCCCGGTCTTTGGCGACTAGACGCAGATGTCGCCGGCAGCGGCGTAACCGGTGATCTGCTGGCCCATTGTATTGACACTGCGATGTGGTTGAATGGGCCAATAGACACGGTTTCCGGAACTACAGAAACTTTCATCAAAGAGCGAATGCACAGCCTAACTGGCAATGTGGCGCCGGTTACAATTGATGACGCAAGCCTGTTCATGGCCCGATTTGATAATGGCTCGCTTGCGACGTTTGAGGCCACCCGCTATGCGCGCGGCCATAAAGCGTTGTACACATTGGAAATTAATGGCGAACATGCTTCGATTTCCTGGGATTTACATGATCTGAACCGCATAGAGTATTTTGATCATGCAGATGAAAGCCAGATGCGTGGCTGGCGCTCGATCCATGTGACCGATGGCGATCATCCTTACATGGACAAATGGTGGGTGCCGGGCCTGTCTATTGGCTATGAACATTCGTTCGTGCACCAATTTGCAGATTTCGTTGCAAGCCTTAGCAGCAAACAACCCGCAATGCCAAATTTCCGTGATGCGCTGGCCACGGATTTGGTGACTGATGCTGTGCTAAAATCGGCAAAATCCGGCAAGTGGGAGAACGCACATAAATGATGGTCTTTGATCCCAATTCGCAATGGCTAATGCATGGCAGCTAAAACTGAACTTGCCTTGCGTGTTTCTGGCGTCTCCAAGCGGTTTGGAGCGGTGACCGCGCTTGAAAATTTGAATTTCGAAGTCAAAAAGGGTGGTTTTTTTGTCCTCTTTGGTCCCAGTTCAGTCGGTAAAACAACAACATTACGCGCGATTTGCGGTTTAGAGAAAGTTGACTCGGGCAGCATTGAGGTAGACGGGCGCGATGCGACGACAGCGGCAATTCGAGACCGCGGTGTTACAATGGTTTTCCAGTCATTTGCGCTGTATCCGCATATGACAGTGGCGCAGAATTTCGCCTATCCGCTGAAAGAAGCGGGGGTATCTTCCAAGGAAATCAAACAGCGCGTTGGCGAAACGGTCGAGATGTTGCGCCTGTCCCATCGCCTGAAAAATAAACCCTCGACATTATCAGGTGGTGAGCAACAGCGGGTGGCACTTGGTCGGGCATTGATCAGGCGACCTAAAATCCTGTTGCTGGATGAACCCCTGACCAATCTTGACGCCAAATTGCGCCATGACATGCGGGCAGAACTGAAACGGCTGCATCGACAACTTGGAATGACGATCGTTTATGCCACCCCGGATGAGTTAGAAGCCCTGTCCATGGGCGAAGATATTGCGGTGATGGAACATGGCCGTGTTGTGCAGCAAGGCACACCAGACGAGCTGTATGAGCGACCAAAGAATATCTATGTCGCCACTAAAATCGGTTCACCCCATATGAACCTGCTGGATATATCGGCCTCCGCTGAAAACAATATGCTCAACACATCTTTTGGTCCTTTGTCCTCGATGCATCAAAGTTTGCCAACGGCAGAGCCGCTGGTGCTGGGCGTTCGGCCCTCAGATGTAAAAATCGCCAAAATCGGGGAGCCACAAATTCCTGCCAAAGTTAGCCTGATTGAACCCATGGGCGATCTGACGGTCGTATCGGTACAGGCAGGAAACGCCCAGCTAAGGATGGTTCTGTCAGAGGCAGATGCAACCGGAATGAAAACGGGTGAGGCGTTGAATATCGCGATCAAGCCCAAGGACGTTCACATTTTTCAAAAATCAAACGGGGTCGCAATTCCAAGCCCTGCATAAGAACTACAAGAGAAGTCAAAACGGAGGAGTTACACTATGAATAGGACTAGTAAGTTGCTGACAACCCTGGTTGTCGCAGGAGGCATGGGATTATCCTTTTCTGCCCCATCATATGCAGAAGAGATAACTCTCAGAATGGCCGTGCCAGATTGGCCGCCGACCCGCATCATGAAGAAATTATTTGATGAGAATTACGAGGCCAAATCTGGTAATTCCGTCAACCTTGAATTTGATTTCATCCCTTGGCCTGATTATTACACCCGGCTAAATGCCTCGCTCACTTCGGGTGAGCAAAAGTATAATATGGCAGTGTCGGACAGCCAGTGGCTGGGGGCATTCATTGAGGGTGGTTATTACCGCAAACTCAACGATCTGATTGATGCAGATCCAGAGCTTAAGACAATTTTGGACGGTATGCATCAGGCGCCGTTGCAGGCTTATGGCACCTACCCCTACAAGTCTGAAAATATCTATGGCTTCCCGCAGATGCCTGATATTCTGATCACCTATGCCCGCACAGATGTATTGTGTGAAGCAAGTGAACAGGCGGCATTCATGGCCAAATATTCAACCAAATTGCCGTGTACACCCGAAGAGCTGGACCAGATGGACTGGACGATGTACGGAAATATCGGGGAGTTCTTCCAACGTAAAAAGGGAGATATGCTGGCCGGGGAACCTGCCACCGATGACTTTTACGGCATCGCCTATCAGGCCGGCAAGGGCTATGATTTTTCCAGTATGCAGATCAATGGGTTCACCTGGCAGCACGGTGCCGGCATCTGGGATGAAACTAACATTCCAAATGCTCAGGCAGAAGGAGTTGTGAATTCAGATCTTGCTGTAGTAGCATTGGATCGGTATCTCAGCTTGCTGAAATATATGCCACCGGTTGTCAAAACCGGGTCAATGGATATTTTCAAAACCGACGAGCTTTTCCGCGAGGGTAAGATCGCTATGAATGTCCAGTGGATTGGGTTTGCCGAAAGCGCGATTAATCCAGAAACTTCGAAAGTTGCCAATGACGTAGCGTTTGCGTCCATGCCCGGACTTAGAAAGGCCGATGGTCGCATTGACCGCTCGTCAAATATTGGCGGTCAGCCCTTTGTCATCATGACATGGACCGAAGGTCAGGAAATCATCGAAGCAGTCGATTTCGTAAAGTGGTGGCTGTCTTCTGATATCCAGCACCAGTTTGCGGCGGCTGGTGGCCAAAGCGCGATCAAGGCGGTCTATAATGATCCCAAATATGTCACCTACAGACCGTGGAACCGCACATGGGCCAGCGGGTTGGAATGGCAACGTGATGTTTGGCACATTCCACAGTTCTTTGAGTTGCTGGTGCAACAGCAGGAACAGTTTGACCTGGCTATTACCGGCAAACAGGACGCCAAAACGACACTTGGCAATATCGCGAGTTTCCAGCAACGGTTGTTGGAAGACGCTGGATTAATTCAATAATCCTGAAACCAAATCATACGCCAGCTCGCTGCTGGCGTATGCCCTGCCAATAGAACAAATCAGGTCATCATGAACACTACTACCGCGGCACATTCGTCTGCCGGAAAACTGCTTGCCTTCAGATGGGACAATTGGCGTCTGGCGCTGCTTGCGACCCTTATCGGCGTACCGTTGTCTGCATTCGTGTTGCCAAATTTCGCAGCTGTTGTTGCCACTTGTATCCTGGGTGGGCTGCTGGTCATTACCTCTGTCGTGTATTCCTGGACCCGGCATGTTGGGGGGTTGCTGGTTGCCCCGGCAATTGCCGTTTTGGTGGTGATGAACATTTTTCCACTGCTGTGGTCGTTGGGTCTGTCCTTTTACAATTATCGCGCAGATCGACAATCGCTTAGCTTTATCGGATTGCGCAATTATGAACGGCTGTTGTCTGACCCGGTTGTCTGGGAACGCTTGACCACCACTGCCACCCTTGTCGTTCTCACGGTTGCTGTACAAATGGTGGTTGGGTTTCTATTCGCACTCCTATTCTCTAAACAATTCCCTCTGCGCCGCTATCTGCTTATTTTGGTATTAACACCGATGATGCTCTCCTATGTCGCGGTTGGTGCCTTTTTTCGCTATTATTATGACCCTACATTCGGGCTGGTCAGTCAGGTGGTGAACATGTTCACCGACGAACCTTTTGTGCTGATTTCATCGACGGGTGGGGCGATTGCCGCAATTGTCATAGCTGACGCCTGGATGTGGGCGCCATTTGTGATGTTGCTTGTGTTGGCGGGTCTGGTCAGCGTTCCCAAACATTTATACGAGGCAGCGTCGATTGACCGTGTACCGGCCTGGCGTCGTTTTTGGTCGATCACCTTTCCGTATGTCAAAGGCCTTTTGATGCTTGCGCTTTTGTTTCGCACCATCGAAGCCTTCAAGCTGTTTGATGTGGTTTTCATTCTTACAGATGGCGGTCAGAGCACTGAAACAATTGCCCTCTATGTGTACCGACAGGCAATCCAGTTCAACAAAACGTCCTACTCGGCGTCGCTGTCGTATATTTTGCTGTTCACAGTGATCGTTTTGACGAACCTTTATCTTTACCTCGCAAACCGCCGCACCAAGGAGGGCTGAACTGATGAAATGGATATCAAGAAAAGACCGTGCCCGCGAAGTTGATCGCGCGGGCTGGGGGCGCACTGCGGGCGCCGCAATTGCCAGTTTTATATACTTTTTCCCGGTCTTGGTGATCATCATCACGGCGTTCAAAAAGCACACCGATGCGCTGGCCGTGCCTGCAAAACTGTTTCCTGATTTCATGGGGTGGTTGGTGCCGGAAAGGCTGACCTTCACCCCGACTCTGGAAAATTTCGTTTCGGTATTTTCACGGTCTTTCACAACAGGGGGCGCGGCCCAGGATACCGGGTTTGACCTGTTCTTTTTCAACTCGATATTTATTGCAGGCTCTTCAGTGCTGCTGGCACTGGCGATTGGCACATTGGCTGCATTTGGATTTTCGCGTTATCCTCTAAAAGGCAATGACACCTATCTGTTTGTTATCCTCACAACGCGGATGCTGCCCGCGATTGTGGTGATCATTCCGGTCATGCTAATGTTTCGTATTACCGGACTGGCTGGCACCTATACCGGCATCATTTTGCTATACACAGCGTTTAATCTTCCGTTCACCATTTGGATGATGAAGAGCTTTTTCGATGAGCTTTCACCGGATGTAGAGGATGCAGCCCGGATTGATGGATCCTCAGACCGAGGTGTGTTTTTCAAGATATGCATGCCACAAGTCGTGGCAGGACTGGCTGCAACCGCAGTGTTTGGTCTGATCCTGACCTGGAACGAGTTTCTCTTTGCGTTGCTCTTGACGGGGGTTGATACCCGTACTGTTCCGGTGGCCATGTCCCAGACAATTGGCGGTGATATCGGGGTACGTTGGGGGCTATTGGCCGCCATTGAAACCTTGTTTTTGATCCCAGTCATCCTTGTCACCTTTTTCCTGCAAAACCAGCTGCTGCGCGGCGTAACTTTTGGGACGGTAAAACGTTGAATACAAATCTGGAACTCCGCAAGGTGACCAAGAATTTCGGCCAGTTTACCGCTGTTCGCGATGTTGATCTGACTGTTGGTGCTGGCGAAGTTGTCTGTCTGCTTGGCCCTTCGGGTTGCGGCAAAACCACGATATTGCGAATGATTGCAGGTCTTGAAACACCCAGTTCCGGCGAGGTTTTTTTCGCCGGGCGCAATGTAACAAGATTGACGCCTGAACAGCGCAATGTGGCGATGGTATTTCAGTTTTATGCGCTTTATCCGTCGTTGACGGTTGAGGAAAACCTGACCTTCCCACTCTATGCTGAAAAACTCTCGAGCGCCGAACGCCGGTCCCGTGTGGCGGATGCCTCGGAGATATTGCAATTATCCGACATTCTGGGCCGAAAACCCTCTGAGATCGCTGAGGGCGAAAAGCAGCGCGTGGCTGTTGCCCGTGCGATCATTCGCGACCCGAGTTGCTTTCTGTTTGATGAACCGCTTTCCCGCCTTGATGTGGAACTACGGGAATCAATGCGGGCGCAGATCAAAGAGGTACTTCTGGGGCTGTCAAAACCAACTGTTATCGTCACCCATGATCAACTGGAAGCCCTGACAATGGCTGACCGTATTACCATCATGCGGGATGGTATCATTGAACAAATCGGCACACCCCACGAAGTATTTGCACAACCGCAGAACGTGTTTGTGGCCAGTTTCATCGGGACACCACAAATGAACCTGCTGGGTGTCCAGCTTATGAACAGCAATGATGCCGAAACCGAATTTTTACTGGATGGGGAGCCGCTGAAAATCAGCATGGGTTCAAAAGTCTCTGATAGTTTATTCGGGGATGTCACCCTTGGTATCCGCCCGCGCGCCTTTGCTTTGCAAGATGCGGCAAGTCCCGCCGCAATAACCATAAAGTCAGAAATTATAGAACCAATGGGCGCTGAAACTTTAATACATGGCCGCACCAGGTCGGATACAGAAATTCGTGTCGTCGTCCCACGGGAACACAGAATTCAAAGCGGCGAATGCCTGCATGTCATCCCCGATAGCGGACAGGTTCAGTTGTTTAACGAACAGGGAAACGCAGTACGATGACCCAAAAGCCGGAAACAAAAAAACTCACCCTTGCCAGCGCACTACGCCTTGAGTTCGCAATTATCGGGCTAGGGATTGTGGCGCTGTTCATGATATTTCAGCCGTTCAGCCTGACAGTATTTTCACTTGGCTGCGGCCTGGTTGTTGTAGCGGCACTTGTAAATAACCTTTTGCCATTGGCAGAGGTAGGAACGCCGGTACGCAAGATATTTTGGGCGGCGACGGTGGTGTTTCTGATATTTTTTACCGCCCTGTTGGTCTCAATCGTAGCTGCGCATTTGTACGGTCTGTTTTTTCTAAAAGCACCGACTGTTTCATTGTTGGTAAGTGCCCCCCCCGCCAAACCCTTTTGGGCCCAACCTCTTGTCTGGGGGATTGCCGCAATCGACTTTGTCCTTTGGTTGGTTGTCAAACGACTTGCCGGAAAGACCTAAATTGGACCGGCCTGCCGCTGAAAATGGCCCTAACTTACTGCTGCTAAAAACCGAAAGGAAATATTATGCTGCTTGGCTTCAATATGCTTTTATGGACTTCCAGTGTTTCAGAAGAACATTTCCCAATTTTCGACGTGCTGAAAAAGATCGGATATGATGGTATCGAATTGCCAATTTTTGAAGGAACGCCAGAACAGTTTGAGATTGTCGGGAAGGCCGCCAAAGATAGCGGATTGCGGACCACTGCGGTTTGTATTCTGCCGGATGAAAAACACGACTGCCTGAGTGATGAAGAAAACATCCGCGAAGCTGCACTTGGACACATTCATTGGGCAATTGATTGCCTTGAGGCTGCTGGCGGTGAATTGCTATGCGGCCCGTTTCATCAACCTCTGGGTTTGTTTACAGGTGAGCCGCCGAGCGAAAAGCAACACAGCAATCTGGTTGGTGTGCATAAACGGGCCGCCGTATATGCCGCCGATCGCAACATAAAGCTGGCGATTGAGCCGCTGAACCGATTTGAATGTTATGTAATGAATACAGTCGACGTCGCAGCGTCGATTGTGAAGCGGGTCGATGCCAGTAATTATGGACTTTTGTACGATACGTTCCATGCCAATATTGAAGAAAAGGACCCGGTTGGGATCATCGCGCCCAATCTTGGGTCGATCAACCATGTTCATTTTTCGGAAAATGACCGAGGCACGCCCGGCAAGGGCCATGTGCCTTGGGAGCCGACAATTGCCGCCTTGAAATATGGTGGTTACGATGGTTGGTGTACCATAGAGGCCTTTGGTCGTGCCCTGCCGGACCTTGCAGCGGCGACCCGGGTTTGGCGCGATTTCTTTCCCTCGCGCGAAGAAGTCTATCGGTTTGGCCACGATTTTCTGAGAGAAACTTGGGCAAAGGCTTAGGACAACGAAAACACGCTTTTGCTGTGCCGTACAGAATGCAGGTTTTCACCGTCTGTTGTACGAATTTGTCTCACCCGATTTTGTTTTTCCAACTGTTCATGGCGAGGTAAAATTGTCACCTTTGTGGATGCCCAGTGGGTGGTCCAACAAACGCAAAAGCGCATCGGCCAAACCGGGGTAAACGACGTAACAACGACCACTCAGGCATTCTGAAAAGGGGAATTGCTATGCAGCGAATGGGTATGATCATCGGCATCAGGCCGCAGGATATTACCGAGTACAAACGCCTTCATGCAAATGTATGGCCGGCCATTCTTGACCGCTTGTCCAAGAGCAACATTACAAACTACTCGATTTTTTTACGGCAGCCTGAAAATCTGTTGTTTGCCTATTGGGAATACGTTGGCACCGATTTTGGTGCCGACAACCTGAGGATTTCCGAAGATCCCAATACAAAAGAGTGGTGGAAAATATGCGGCCCCATGCAGGTTCAGCTTGAAACCTGCAAAGACGATGAGTGGTGGGCGCCGATGGAAGAAGTATTTCACCTGCAATGAAGACGCAACAAACTGCAAAACTCAAACCCATTGATCACCGTAATTCAAAATAGAGAGACAGCCACGTGAACACATATGACATGAATGGCCGCGTTGCCGTAATAACCGGCGGTGGACAAGGCATTGGATTTACTGTTGCCAAACGTATTCTCGACAACGGTGGCAAGGTAACGATTTGGGATATAGATCAGAAATTGCTTGATGGCCTTGCAGACCAACTGGCTGTTACCGACGATCGGCTTCAGGCGATCAATGTCAATATTGGCGACCTTGAATCAGTCGAAAACGGTGTTGCAGAAACCATGGAGAATTTTGGTAAAATTGATATTTTAGTCAATAACGCAGCCATCGTAGGCCCCAATGCCACAACCTGGGAATACCCGGTTCAGGATTTTATCGACGTTATCCAAATTGGTCTGGTGGGCACATTCAATGTCTGCCGCACGGTGGTTCCGCATATGATTGCGGCGAATTATGGCCGTATTGTCAACATTAGTTCAGTTGCCGGTAAAGAAGGCAATCCCGGAGCCCCGGCCTATTCGTCGATGAAGGCGGGGGTGCTGGCACTGACCAAATCCCTCGGCAAAGAACTGGCGAGTTATAACATCTCGGTCAATGCAGTGACTCCGGCGATTGCTAAGACAAAAATGGCTCTTAGTCAGGATCCGGAATTTATCAAAATGATCCTGTCAAAAGTACCGCGTGCCAGAATGCTCGAACTTTCAGAAGCAGCGTCTATGATATGCTGGCTGGCAAGCGAAGAAAATTCGTTTACCACTGCCGCCGTTTTCGATTTGTCGGGTGGCCGTGCTACCTATTAACGCTGTTTGCGTTTGATGTGAACAAAAGGAGCATGTCGGCGCGCCAACCCGTTGGTATGCACCGCGCTTTCGCTCTCTATTGGTGCTTGTTTTGGTATCTTGTCAGAGCGGTTTTCTGGTATGTTCAAAGACCAAGATCCGGCCGAAGATGCAGCTGACACTGCAATTTTCGATGTCTGCTTGCCGGTTTACCCCGGCAAGCAATTTTTCTGTAAGGCAGGGATGACAAATTCGTCCACCTGCAAACCGCAAAATGAGGGTACTTATGGCCAAAGCTATTCATTCTATGATCCGGGTTCTCAATGAGAAGAAATCGGTCGAATTCTACCAAAGCGCCTTTGCGCTGACCTCTATTGAGCGACTGGACTTTGACAGCTTCACATTGGTCTATATGAGTAATCAAGAGGCGGCTTTTGAGCTGGAATTGACCATCAACAAGAACCGAACCGAAGCTTACGATCTAGGGGATGGCTATGGCCACATTGCGTTCTGCGTCGATGATCTGGATGCAGAACACGCCCGTTTCACCAAGGCCGGTCATGCACCGCGTGACATCGTAGAATTTAAACGCGAGGGCATTTTACTTGCGCGGTTCTTCTTTGTTCAGGACCCCGACGGATACCAAATCGAAGTGCTTCAAAAGCATGGACGTTATCGCTGACAACATTATTTGTAAGGAGAGTTGATGTATATGAATTCAAAACCAACAACTTTGATACGGCGGGAGGTAAAGTTGCACGTTGACGCGACCATTATGGAAATTTGTATTTTCTTATAGACATGATACCTAAACTCTATGGCCGATATCACAATTAAGCATCTTAGATATTTTGAATCTCTTGCTCGAAACGGCCACTTTGGCCGTGCCGCAGAGGATTGTGGAATTTCACAGCCTGCGCTCTCTGTGCAGATTAAGGACCTCGAAGAGATACTCGGTGCCCCACTTGTTGAGAGGGCTTCCAAACGGATACGTCTGACGAGATTTGGCGAGGCATTTGTGTCGCGTGCGCGTGACATTCTTCGGTCAGTTAGTGAACTCAGTGATTTGGCACGTGCATCGCACGGCCCGCTTGTTGGCCAGTTTCGATTTGGGGTGATACCTACCGTCGCGCCTTATTTTCTGCCCAACTTTATTGCAAATCTCACAAAGCACTATCCGCAACTGGATCTGCGACCGCGCGAAGCGATAACCCAGACTCTTATCGAAGACCTCATAGCCGGGCGCCTTGACACTGCAATTGTGGCCTTGCCAATTTCGGAACCGTCTCTTCACGAGGAGGCCCTCTTTGACGAGGAATTCGTCCTGGTTCGCCCGATTGAAGATGCGGATAAGCCTGTTCCCAATGTGGCAATGCTGAGTAAAATGAGGCTGCTCTTGCTTGAAGAGGGTCATTGCTTTCGTGAACAGGCCCTGTCGTTTTGCAAGATGTCTTCGACCTTACACCACGATTTGATGGAAGGTAGTTCCTTGACGACGCTGGTCCAGATGGTTGGGGCGGGTATTGGAGTGACGCTAATTCCGGATATGGCCGTGCCACTCGAAACACGCTCTGCTTCCGTATCTGTGGCACGTTTAGCTTCACCCAGGCCCTCAAGGACAATCGGCTTGGTCTGGCGAAAAACCAACCCATTATCAGCTCAACTCAAGTGTATGGCCGAGATCGTCCGGCAGGACTATGTGAGTAACCGGCAACCGCCCTCTGTTTAGGTGCCGAGTTACAACTATATACGATGGGTTTCGAATTTTGCTTCGAACATTAGTCTGTTTCAACAGTAACCGCCCGGTTGTTACAGCAGTGCCTCAACCCTAATGCGGTCGATCCTTGCGGGATCGCAGATTTGTTCGATGAGGCACTGGCGCATAGCACCCTGCCGGTGAGCTAAGCCCCAAGTATGGCGTGGCCGTCCGAGACCTTTGCCCAAGCGTCGATCATCGTTCCCACAAGGGGTTGAACAACCGGTTCGAGGCGTCGCATTGACCGGTCGGTTGTCGTCAAAACTCTCATGCCATGATGCAAAAGGAAAAGAGCACGCAGCATTGTTTTTAGGCCCGAATTTTAAACATCTGCCAACATGCATGACTGATACCGCATTCGGGCCGCCAACCATGGGCTTAGGGCACAATCACGCCGCGACCGGTGAATTTGCGATCCTTGAAATCACTCATGGCGATGTTGATGTCAGCCAACTTGTATTCGGTGTAATGCATCTTGACCTTGCCATCGGCGTGCAACTTCATCA
>NVWB01000249.1 GCA_002733575.1 Blastopirellula sp.
CCCCTCGCTTTTGCTGGCCTTGATTGTGCTGTTCATGTTGGGGCCAAGCATCCCAAATCTGATCATCGTTCTGGCAATCACCCGCATCCCGATTTATCTGCGCACAACGCGCGCTGAAGTTCTGGAAATCCGCGAACGCATGTTTGTCAGTGCAGCCAGAGCCATGGGCGCGCGCGATATAGTGATCATTTGGCGGCATATCCTGCCGATTGTTGCGCCCACGTTGATCACGGTCGCAGCGGTCGATTTTGCCACGATTATTCTCGCGGAATCTTCCCTTAGTTTTCTCGGGTTAGGAATTCAGCCGCCGGCATTCACCTGGGGAGCGATGGTGGCCACCGGCCGCAGTTACCTCACCACCGCCTGGTGGCTGGCCCTGTGTTGGTTCGGCAGTTTCAAAACTTCGTGGCCCGGTGAATCGTGAAGTGCCTCCGTTTGTTGGTCTTTCGCCGAACGCTGGTCACCCGCCGTATGGATCGCCCGGCTTGCCCGGTTTTCTCGGCGTAGGGCACGCGGCCTTTCGACCATCTGGCCCAGCCCGCGCAGACATGGTACTGAAGAGTATCAACATGGACCGGCTGAACACGCGTAAACAATTGCTGGCCGGTTTCGATAACATGCGGCGCGATTTAGATTCCTCTGGCGCACTGGCCGGCATCGATGAACTGAACGCCCAGGCACTCGATATCTTAACTTCCAGCCGACTGGCCGATGCGTTAGATCTTTCCAAAGAAGATCCCAAAACACGCGAACGCTACGGCAAAGGTGATCCGAAAAACTATGGAGACGGAGCCCCGCGAAACCTAGAGCATTTTCTGATGGCTCGCCGTTTAGTTGAAGCGGGTGCCAGGGTGGTCACGCTGAACTTTGGTCGCTGGGACTTCCATAGCAACTGTTTCAATGGCATGAAAGACAGCCACTTGCCGCAGTTTGACCAAGGGCTCTCGGCCTTGATCGAAGACCTTCACGAGCGTGGCATGGCCGACGATGTGTCAGTCGTCGCCTGGGGCGAGTTTGGCAGAACTCCACGCATCAACAAAGATGCAGGCCGTGATCACTGGCCACAAGTTGGCGGCGGTCTGCTGGCCGGCGGCGGAATGAAAACCGGCCAAGTGATCGGAGCCACCGATCGACTCGGGGCAGAAATCACCGAACGCCCAACCCACTTCGGCGAAGTCCTCGCCACCCTCTACCGCAACATCGGCATCAATGCCACTCAGACCACGTTGCCCGACTTGGGTGGTCGGCCACGGTATTTAGTTGAGGGGCATGAAGTGATGCCGGAGTTGGTGTAGATGCAACAGTTCATGCAATTCGCATTTGATAACTTTCCGCTATTTTTTCTCGCAGTGTTTGTTCTCACACTAGTTCGAGTCGGCTATCTCTATTGGCAGCGAAAAAAGCAGGGCCCGCAGTTTCCTAGTCGTGATGCGGTCAACATACTGTTTGAAGAACGCTGGACCTCTGGGAATTCAGACAAGACGCTCTTCACTAAACTAGGTGGTGCAAGCAACTGCCTGAGGGTCGTCGTTACAGATAACGAACTTTGGGTGACCCTTCATTTTCCGTTTAATATCATGGCAAAGTATTCTGATTTAGATCACCGCATCAACCGAGATCAAATTACCAGCGTTGAACAACAAGGGAAACTAACACTCATCACTTTCAGTCTTGAAGATGGCAAACAACGAATGCTTGGGTTGGGTTTACGGAATGCCGAGCAGTTTTGCTCTTTGTTGAATGTTGTTACTGAGTGTGAAGAGAGTGGTATTTAGCTATGAATCTCTCTCAAAACTCATTTTGATAGATAAAGCATCTTCCCTCAAGCTTTTCATGGTTTTTCGCAATTTCTCTACCCCCAAATAAAAATTCGCAACAAAACGCTTCCCAATTCTGAATACTGTTAATACAGTAACAATATGCGCGGAGGCCAGTTTTTGATTCTTTTCACTTATGTATTGCGAAATCTTTTCGATTTGGAACAGAGGAACACACCGATGAAACATTCAATTTTCAGTTACTTAGGCCCCGCTGCAGTTGCTTTTAGCTTAATTTTGCTTTGCACGGCCAGCTATGCAGAGCCAGGGCAGCGTGGTGCTCCTGGACAAGGGCCCGGACAAGCCCAAGGCAATCGACAAGGACCACCCCAAAGAAATGGCCAGCAAGCAGGCGGCCAGCAAGGTGGCGGCGGTGGACAACAGGGAGGTGGTCAGCAAGGCGGCCAACAAGGTATGAGCCCTGAGATGATGGTCAATCGGATGATTCAGCAGTTTGATACCGATGGCGATCAAGCTTTGAACTCTGGCGAACTGATGAAAGCGATGCGAGCCTTGCATGAACACATGCAGCAACAACGCCAAAATCAGCAAGGCGAACAAGGCGGCCAGCAGCAGCGTGGTGGTCAGCAAGGCCAAATGCAGAAAGGCCCACAACAGGGTGGCGGGCAGCAACGTGGCGGTCAGCAGCAAGCTGGCGGTCGCCGTCCTCCACCACAAGGCGGCGGGCAGCAAGGTCAACGTGGACAAGGCCAACGCGGTCCTGGACAGCAACGTCAAGGGAAATAAAACCAACGCGTTCTATTCCCCTGAAACAATAAGAGTCTGTTTCTCCTCAGCCGGTGCGGCCAATTGTCGCAACGGCTATTTCTTTTTCTTAGAATTCTTGTTGGCTTTCTTTACGGCGTTGCCGTTGTTCAACTCTTTATCAACTCGGGCAAACTCGTTCAGCATTTCTTGAAACTTCTCTGGATGACTCTTACTCAGGTCATTGCTTTCGATGCGATCCTTTTCCAGGTCATACAGGTACTTACGATCAACTAGTTTCCACTTGCCTTTAATGATCGCCGTGTATTTATCGGCAAAGTTTTGATACAGATATTCATGCTCAGGTCGTTCTTTTCCTGTGAAAGATGGCACCAAGCTAATGCCGCGAGCTGGGCCAATTTTGTTGCCTTGGTATTCAGTTGGGTACTTGGCACCGGCCAGTTCGCGGAACGTTGCGTGGAAGTCAATCAAATGACCACGTTGGCGATTGAATGTACCTGGCACTGAGATTCCTTTCGGCCAGTGAGCAATCATCGAAGTGGCGATTCCTCCTTCGTTTTGATTCTGCTTATACAAACGAAGCGGCGTATTGCAGGCATTGGCCCATTCTCTGGGATAGCAATAGTACGAGCGTCCGTCCCAAGGCATGTAATTGTTTTCAAGCGTAGGGGCTCGTGTTCGATCAAACGGACAGGCTCCATTGTCGCTGAGAAACACGACCAATGTGTTGTCTAGAATGCTTTCAGTCTTGAGCTTCTTGATAATGCGGCCCACTTGTTGATCGACACGGTCAATCATGGCCGCATAGGTGGCCATGCGAAGATCCATGTTGTCTTTTTCGTCGTCAGAAAGTGAATCCCATTTGCGGACATCACTTTCAGGCTTGGATAGTTTCGTGTTTTTGGGAATGATATCCAATTCTTTCATACGTTGAAAGCGTTTCTTCCGCAGAACTTCCCAGCCATCGGTGTACTTGCCACGGTACTTCATCACATCTTCTTTGGGTGCTTGAAGTGGGTAATGGGGGGCATTGAAGGCCAAGTACAAGAAGAAAGGTTTTTGCTTGTCACGCTCGCCGATAAACTTGATAGCGTAGTTAGCGAAAAAATCTGTGCTGTAGAAGTTTTCTGGGATTTCGTAATCCGCTTCATCTACTTTATACGAAATTCCACCGCCGGTTCCTTCACCTGTAAAGAAGTTCGTGGCCCCTTCGAGGAAACCAAAGTAGCGATCAAACCCTCGCTCGTTCGGCGTATCGAAAATATGCCATTTGCCGACCATGAAATTCTGATATCCGGCCAGGGCCAAATTCTCAGGAATGGTGATAAAGCTTTTTGAGTTGCCTTTGACCTCGGTATGATACCGCCCACTCATCAAAGTGGTTCGGGTCGTTTCGCATTTGGCACAGTTCGTAAAGTGCGTGAACTTGATTCCTGCTGCGGCCAACTTGTCGATATTTGGTGTTTCGATCTCACTGCCGTAGCAACCTAAATCGGAGTAGCCCATGTCGTCGACAAGGATCAACAGAATGTTGGGCCGTTCAGCAGATTCGGCTTCTGCGGTTTGCCATGAAAACAGCAGGCAAGCCAGAATGGTAAGCGAGAGTATGGTGCGTGAGTAAAACATGTTGTGCTTTCAAATTTGGTAGTTTGAGAGAGACGCAGGTCTGCTTACCATTCTGAGTGCCAAAGTTAATCAATGGAAGACTAAAGTGTTCCATCCAACCCTTTTTGATAATACTTGTGGGTAATTTTATCTTGGTTTTCTAGCAGCCAATCAATCGATGGTTCGTTGCACATCGCTTTGTGAATGGCTTGCGAGGTTGCTTTACGATGAATGTCAAACAATGCCTTATGATCAAGGTTCTCATCGGTAGCCACGCCAGGATTCAGCCAAACCGAGCAAATTATTCCTAAATCATTCGCTCTCTCTTTCGGGATGTCGCCAGCACGAACCGCATCCAAAACACCGTTGGCAATAGCGGCTTGTACGGTGCCCATCAGAATGTTGGTGTAAGCACTGCTTTTGACTGTGACTTTGCTGACCATCAAGGTCACCGGACGCACTTGAATATCGGTATTGAGAATGGCAAATACTTTGGAATGCCCGGCCGATTGAGCACCGGTCAATGTAGCTATGGCGGTGCCGACAGGTCCATCGAGTTCGCCAATCACCACTTCAGGTTCAGCCGCCGTAAATGGAGGGCCACCAGCAACCAAACATTCCCCAGTACGCATGATAATTCGTTCGCTCATCGACTTTAAATCCTTATAGGTAAAAATAGGTAATGCCATCAGCTTACCCTCTTTCCTAGATGCACACAAACCGGCCAGTCAAATTCAACCTATTCACCAATTCATCTGAGAATAGAGGGCAAGCGAAGAAACTCTGGCACACTCGACATTTGGGTGGTTTCCTGATAGTTTGATGGTTGCCAAAAATCACCCATCAAGATATTTTTCTATGAATTCATCCATTCCGACCGACCCAGCAACTGAAATGGAAGAACGCCTGCTTTCAGTCGTTCGTCAGTACTGGGGCTATGAGTCACTGCGGCCGCTGCAACAGGCATCTATGGAAATGATGCTCGATGGGCAAGACTCTCTGTTGGTTCTGCCAACTGGCGGCGGAAAATCACTCTGCTTTCAAGTGCCCGCCGTGTTACGCGGCGATACCACGGTCGTGATTTCTCCGTTGATCTCACTGATGAAAGATCAGGTTGATTCACTTCAGGCAAACGGAATTCCGGCGGCGGGTCTTAATAGCTCGATGGAGCCAGAGGAAGTTCGCCAAACTGAGCAAGCCATTTTAAACGGAGAGATTCGCCTGCTCTATGTCTCGCCCGAGCGAATGGCAACTTCCGGTTTTCGTTCGCTGCTGCACAAAATTGATGTACGAAGATTTGTGATCGACGAAGCCCATTGTATTAGTCATTGGGGGCACGACTTTCGGCCAGATTATCGGCAGTTAAAAAATCTGAAACAGCTTTTTCCAAACTCTTCGGTTCATGCCTTTACCGCGACTGCAACCCAAGAAGTACGAGAGGATATTGCCAATCAACTCGGGTTTGATAGTTCGCATGTTTTAGTCGGAAATTTTGATCGCCCAAATTTAACCTATCGGGTCGAGCGTCGCGGCAAGTTACTTTCGCAAGTGATGAACCGCCTGAATAAACACAACGGCGAAGCGGGAATCATTTACTGTATTCGTCGACGCGATGTGGATGAACTGCGCGAGTCGCTCGAAGCCAATGGCATTCATGCCTTAGGCTATCATGCTGGGATGTCAGCAGAAGAGCGTATTGCAACGCAAAATGCGTTCATCCAAGAAGAGTGCGATCTAGTAGTGGCAACCGTGGCGTTTGGAATGGGCATCGATCGCTCGAACATTCGCTTTGTGATTCATACCGGCATGCCGAAATCAATCGAGCATTACCAGCAAGAGACAGGCCGGGCCGGACGTGATGGTCTCGAAGCAGAATGCACACTGTTTTACACCGGGGCGGATGCCCATTTGTGGCGGCATTTAGTGGAGCAATCGGCAGCCCAATCCAATGGGAATGTCGCTTCCGATTTCGTCGAAAATGCAGTACAGCACATTAACGATATGGAATCGTACTGCCGCCCTATTGATTGCCGACATCGCAAGCTGGTCGAATATTTTGGCCAATCCTATAACGACGCATCGTGCCAAGCCTGTGATCTTTGTTTAGATGATGCAGAGCCGGTGGAAGATGCACAGACGATTGCTAAGAAGATTCTGTCGTGTGTCTTTCGGGTTGATCAAAATTTTGGTGTCAACCACGTCATCAGTGTACTGCGTGGCGAGAACATCCAAGCGATTCGACAACGCAATCATCAAGAGTTAAGCACGTACGGTTTATTAAAAGGTCACCCAAAAACAGAACTGCGTGATTGGATTGATCAACTGATTGGTCAAGAGGTTTTAATCAAGGCCGGTTCCGATTACCCCGTGCTGCATCTCAACGATGCTTCGTGGGATGTGATGAAAGACCGGAAGACGATTAAGCTTCGCCAAACTTCAAGTGACGTCGATGAGAGTACGCCATCTTCTGGACGACGATCTCGTAGTGCCGAAGTGTCGTGGGAAGGGGTTGATCGCGAGCTGTTTGAATCGCTACGAGGACTACGAAAGCAGTTAGCCGAAGAACGTGGAGTTCCACCGTATGTGGTGTTTAGTGATAACACACTCCGCGAGATGGCCAGAGTGCGACCTGCTTCGGAAGAGACGCTGTATATGATTTCTGGGATCGGCCAGTCTAAATTGAAAAAGTTTGGTGAAGTCTTTCTGACAAGCATCAACGAGTATTGCGATGAACGGGGGCTTTCACGCGATAACGAGATGAGTGAACCTCCGGCTAAGAAAAAGCCTCTTAAAACTACGCGGACTGCACCTAAGGCTGGCTCTTCCAAAGAGACGGGTATCGAACAGTTTCGCAATGGAGCTTCAATTGAAGCCGTAAGCCAATCGACCGGTCGACAACAACGCACCGTGGTTCAATACTTGTGCGACATGATACAGGAAGACCAGCCTGCCAGTGTTGAGCAATGGGTCGATAACCAAACCTACACACAAATCGAAAACGCAGCCGCCGAAGTGGGCACGTCACGCATGAAACCAGTCTTTGTGGCTTTGAATGAGGAGATTCCCTACGAACACATCGCCGTAGTATTGGCCCATTTAAATTGCCACAATCAGCCCTAAACCATGGAAGATTTCGAGAAAAGGCTACAATTCAACCGCTTATCTAAGCCAAAAACAGCAGTATCCGCTTGACATAAACCCCTACTGGCTTTAGATTTTAGCGTCTTCGAGTGGTGTAGATACAGTGATAGACAATTGCCTATCCAGAATCTTCAATGCTTGATTCAGCAGTGATCGTAAGCCTTTTATTGACAACAGCTTACAAACCACGGCGGCATAGCTCAGTTGGTTAGAGCAGCGGAATCATAATCCGCGTGTCGGGGGTTCGAATCCCTCTGCCGCTATTTCTAAGTCCTCTGACTAAAATGACTTACAACGAACCGCTTTGCCTTCGGGGCGGGCGGTTTTTTTGTGCTTTTGCCCCAATCTGTTCCTTTGGTGGTTATATATGGCCTCTGGGTGGTCCTGTTTGTTTGTTCAGAGGGCGGTTTTCAAGCATGATTTTGATGATCTCGGTAGACTGCGTGTCCACTATTCTTGGGGAAGATCAAATAGCGTTGAACCTTGGCTACACTCAGCAGGATATTTCGACACTTCAGTTTGATATGATTGATTGGAATACTGGAATTGTAATCAGAGATCGACATAAAACAGGCGTGCCGACCAAGGCTAAATTATGGGAATCATCTCTGGAAATACTGCTTAAGCAAATGAGCCCTATCTAATCTGGTCCTTTGCTAGTTAATAGATAGGTAAAACCTCTTTACGTTGAACAAGTAAATAAGAATGGCAACCTTACCGCAAATGACACTATTCGGCCTGCCTTCGACCGACTGAAAAATTCTAAGGATACAAAAATTGAGACCACGTTTTAACAATGAATGGGACATCGCTGGTCAACAAGCGAGGCTTCATCGTCGGATGAATATTGTGTTGCTTGTTACCAATAGAAATTTTAGTATTCCTTTTAGCAAACGGCGTATTCCTGATACGGTTTCCCCTCCACAGTATTTCGATCTGAAATATGTTCGTTCCATATAATCTAGAGACGTTTGCCGATTCTTGCCCAATATTTGGCCGTTGTGAGCGAATATGACTGTGAGTATTCCATTCTCGGAATTTTTGAGATGGGAGTCTGGCTGTTGTACTTTTCGACATATACAAGGAACTTAAACGTGCTGATTTACAACCAGTAATTGTAGTTGTATAATTCCAGTCTTTGGAATGATTAATAATTTTTGTGTTTTATTGTTGAAGATTAACTCGAAGGATACCACATGATTAAGCGAATCTTTCTTCTGTCACTGGCGCTTGCCTGTTTGTTGGTGAGTTCTTCGGTCTATGCGCAAAAACCTTTTTCTGAGTTGGTCGGCTCTACGCCGGTAAAGGCTTACAAAAAAGGGACACCAACACGAGTCTCTTATATCACCTGGGGGGCGGAATCGGCGTTGTTTAAAGCCAACGGCAATTCGTTGGTTACGAAGTCAGGTTCTACGTTTGATAAATTGGGGCTGAAGCTTCAATTGAAAAATGGGGACGACTTTGTGCAACAGTGTCGTGATTATTTGCAAGGTGAGCCTATTATGCGGGGAACTCACCGTATGTTGGGGCAAGCAAGTGAAGTGCTGGGCTCAGACCCTCGAACCAAGCCGCATGTGTTTTTGCAGTTGTCATTTAGCGGTGGAGATCACATCGTTTCTCGTTCGGGCATGAAAAACCTAAACGATTTGAAAGGCAAAAAAATTGCCTGCCAGCAAGGCGGACCGCATGTGGGGCTTCTGTATGACGCATTGTCATCAGCAGGGCTTACCAAAGATGATGTGACGATTGAGTGGGTTGCTGACTTGAGTGGACCGAATGGACCTGCGGAAGCATTCAGAAAAGACTCAAGCATTGACGCTTGCTGTGTTATCACGCCTGACATGGAAGGCTTGACCGGCGGACTTGAAGAAGTGCCTACTAAAGATGTTGGCGGATTGATTAAAGGCTCGCATGTTTTAGTTTCGACTCAGCAACTCTCGAGATCGGTAACCGACATCTGGTGGTGTCGATCTGACTTTGCAGAGAGTCCGGAAGGCAAAGCTTTTATCGAGAATTTTGTGGCCGGGTACCTCAAAGAAGTCGAGTGGGTGGTCAACGAACGCAAAGAGACGGAAGCGAAAAACAAGTTTTCACCCGAGTATCGAGCATTGCTGACATTCATGAAAACTCAATTTAACAAAGATGCAAACGACCCTGAATTGTTTCCAGACATCGAAGTGGCAACACACGGGTTAGTGTTAGATTGTTTCTTTGTCGGTTTGCCTGGCCAGATTGCATTTTTCCAAGACAAAGGGAACTTGAACGGGTTTGAGGCCAAAACCAAAGTTGCTTTAGACATGGCAACAAGTTGGGGATATGCCAAAACACGTTTAGGTTTTAATCCGGCTAAGTTGGATTACAAGAAAATCGCTGCTCTTGCGAAGATTGAATATAGGGAACCTTCCGCATCGACTGGACGGATTAATGCTGAGGCGACGGATATTTTCCCTGACAGTGATTTGGATGATCGAACGATTGTTTCGTTCTCGATCAACTTTGATGCGAATCAAGATACTTTCTCCGTTGATCGATACGGGGCTGAGTTCCAACGAGCCATTAAAGCAACCAGCGACTTTGGTAACGCGGTGGTCGTTATTCGCGGACATGCTGATCCGACGAAGACCTTGGTAGACTTTATCCGTGCCGGAATGACCAAAGGCATCATCAAACGGACTGGTTCAAGAACCACGGGCTACAATTACTTTATCAATGGCAAACCGCTAGATTTAACGCAAACTGAAAAAGTGATTGAATTGGTAACGGTGGGTGCATTTGCCGGATCGAATCCCAATCCATTAGAAACCATGGCTGCCGCCTTGAACTTGTCAAAAACAAGAGCCGAAGCAGTGAAGCGAGAAATCTCAGCTTATGCCAAGGCAAACAAATTGAACCTTGACATTACGCAAGTACAGGCTGTCGGGGCAGGCATCAATGAACCAGTCATTGCAAAACCTCGGAACTTGGCCGAAGCCGGTCAAAACCGCCGAGTAGAATTTCGGATAGTAAAAGTGCCAGCCGAGGCATTATTAGAAACGGAGTTTGATTTCTAGAACTACTATCCTTTTCTTTCGCGAGTCTTATTGTAGGCGATATGAGCAATCATCCTTAATAGCTAGAGTAATTCTTTTGCTAAACGAGGCCACCTGTATGCCTGTATCGCGTTCTGACTTTTATCGATTTCAACGCTATCACACAGAGGGTTAATTATATGAACTGCAAAATGCTGTTGATACCGTTTCTGATGTTGTTCTCTCAAGTTGCTTTGGCTCAAGAGGATTCGTACAACGTCGTGGTCGTTCTCGATGATTCGGGTTCGATGGGAGATGGCACGAAGTTGGCCGATGCCAAAGCCGGCTTGATCACTGTTTTAAAGCAAGTGCCTGCAAATTCTAATGTAGGTATTTGTCTGTTGAATCATGGGTGGCTAACGGAAATCGGCCCCGTGAATCAAGCTGAGATAGAGATAAAGATTAATGCGATACAGGCTCGTGGAGGAACTCCGCTGGCAAAAAACATGAAGAAGGGGGCCGATGCTTTGCTTGAGTATCGCAAGCAACATCATTATGGAATTTACCGTTTGCTGATTGTGACCGATGGGGAAGCCAATAGTGGTGATGCAGATAATGTGGAACCTTATTTGAAAGACATTCTCTCACGAGGAATCACAGTCGACGCAATTGGCGTGGCGATGAAGTCGGACCATAGTATCGCCAGGTTACTGGGAGACAATTATCGCAGAGCCAACGATCAAGCTTCTTTGGAAAAGGCTATCTCCGCATCGTTTGCCGAGACCTCTTCCGAAGATTCCACGAACCCCGATGGCGAAACGGATTTTGAATTACTGGCCAATATCCCGATAGAAATTGCAACGGAGTGCCTGATAGCTCTCGCAGCAACCGGAAATCATCCGATAGGGACTGCACCTGTTGCTGTAATTCAAATTGCACAGATTGTAGCAGAAGAGCAACAGGCAGCACCTGAGGATCAGCCCGAGGGTGTTCCTGAAGAGGCCCATGAAGCACAAGATTTATCCCATAATGCCGCAACGACGTCAGCTGTTCAAACTGAGAGGTCAAGTGCAACTGGTATCGGAGGACTCTTCTGTGCTTGCATCTGCCCATTGTTTTTTGGGGCAGTGGTGCTGTTGTTTGTAGCTGTTAAAATAATGAGAAAGAAGTAACCGACAGATTTATTTGAGGTCTACTTGATCTAAGAAAGGAGAAGCCGCTGTGTCATCAAAGAGAGCTAAAGTTCTTATCGCCAGTAGCATTTGGTTATTTGCAGCGGTTCTGATCGCCGTTGTTTGTAAATTTTGGATTTTCCCAGCAAACGATGCAGATTTAGCAGCCGAGAAGGAAAAAGCTCGTCAACAGATTATCAAGGGAACCAGTTCTGATTCTCGTTATAAACATAACGTCACTTTTGCATTGGATGGGTTCTCGGGTTATGCTCCAGAACGTAGCCAGAAATTTCATGATGAACTGGCTCGCAAAAGTATCAAGGTTGCTCTGCAAGACGATGGTGCCAATTACCAGGCCAGACTTCAAAGTCTGATGAGCGGAGAGACACAGATGGCCGCGTTTCCTTTGGATGCGTTGATTGTTGAAATCCGAGCAGCACAAAAATCGGGTGCGGATCTCTCGGTAATGCCATCGATTGTTGCCATCTGTGATGAAACACGTGGCGCCGATGCCATGGTGGCCTACAAAAAATCGGTGCCAAGCATTGATGCTTTGAATGATAGTGAGATTAAATTCCACCTGACCGCACATTCACCCAGTGAAACATTGACGCGGGTTGTCTCTTCCCATTTTCAGTTGGACGAATTAGGCACCGACCCTTCACATGCTTTTGTTGAAGCAAATGGGGCGGCTGAAGTGTATGATCGATATCGCAAGAGCGACCCAAACACCAAACAAGTATTTGTGATGTGGGAGCCCTATGTAACCAAGGCACTGGAAAACCCGAACATGCACGTGGTGGTCGATTCGAGTCGGTTCAAAGGGTACATTGTCGATGCAATTGTATGCAGCCGTGACTATCTGGCGAAGAACCCGAATGTGGTCAAAGATGTTGTGGAGTCTCATCTCAGGGCACTTCACTCGTACCGTAACACAATGACCAAACTAGTTTTGGAAGATGCGATCAAAACGGACCTTACCATCAGCGAAAAACAGGCCGAACAACTGGTTGAAGGCGTGTGGTGGAAAAACACATTAGAGAACTACAGTCACATGGGTGTAGGATCTGACCGAAGTTTGCAGCACATTGAAGATATTTTAACCAACTTAACCGATGTGCTGCTTACTACAGGGGCTATTGATAAAGACCCTACTGATGACCGTCCGAATTTACTTTACTACTCAAAAATACTGGAAGATTTAGAGGCAAGTGGCTTTCATCCGAGCTCTGAAGTTATTCGTGATGATACGACCGTACTTGCAAAACTTAGTGATCAACAGTGGACTAAATTAGATCCACTAGGAACCCTCGATATAGATCAGCTCGTGTTTAGACGAGGCTCTTCGAATCTCGAAAGCCGAAGCTATCGAGTTCTTGATGAATTAGCTGAGAAGTTAAAGACTTGGCCGTATGCTTATCTTGAAATCCGCGGAGATGGCTCTCGTCGAGGAGATCCGGCTGCTAATAAACAACTTGCGAAAGAACGTGCTGAATCGGCACTTTCGTATTTAATAGATAAAGGCGTGAACTCTAATCGTGTTCGCGCGATTGGAATTGAACCGACAGGAACCACATCCGTTAGCTTCGTACTTGGCCAATTGCCTTATTAGCCGGAGCTTTTGATGACCACGCCCAAACATATACAAAGGAAAGTTCTGCTTGATCTGTTTGCCCATCCAGGCACAGTCATTCCAATTGCCTTAGGAATGACTGGTTTTTTAGCCTATTGGGCCAACATTTTGGGAAGTCAAGGAGTTTTGTTAGGCAGCACAATCGCCATCGTCGCGGGGTTTGCTTGGTTGGCTACCAAGTTGGTGTTTAATTTAGAGGACATTACGAAGAATGCTTACCAACAGTTTCAGGCTGCCCAGCATGCAGAGCGTGAAATTGAATTAGATAAGCTGGATGCGAAACTATCGACCGATGGTGATAGCAGAACGCATACTTCCTTGAGACAACTCAGAGAGTTATATTCCAACTTTCAAAAAGACATTAACAAGAGTGCGCTCTCGACAGCGAATATACTTTTAGTTGAGAATATCGAGGAACTTGTCAAAGTTTGTGTTGGATCGCTTGAAAAAGCATATCAGCGTTATGAAGATTTACGAAGCGTCGGGGGAGAAGCGCGTGAGCAAATTAAAAATCAACGTGAACAACTTGTGTTAGATGTTGTGGCAACCGTTCAAGACATCTCCAAAACGTTTGATACATTTCACAGTTTAGCGACCGAAGACAATGACACGGAGTTGAGTAGGCTCCGGAACGAAATGCACGATATCATGAGTGCAACTCAAGAAGCAATGCAAGAACGAGATCAGCTAGATGCTGGTACTGATATTGCAGAGGCTAAAAAAGCTTATCTCAATCAATAGAAAAGAGGATACTCATCATGTTTAATGCTATGGGCCGTTTGTTCAGAAGCTTCTTTTATCTCATCACATTTCAGATTGATAAAGCGGGTGAAGCCATGATGAAAAATCCAGGCGTCATGTCTGCCAGCTACGATAAGGTCATCCAAGACAAAACCAATAACGTTCGCAAATACAAAGATGCGATTGGCGGAATGCGAACGCAACAAAAGAAGAAAGAGGCCCAATTAAAACGACTGGTTGAATCAACCGATGAGCGAACTCCTGGGATTGAACTGTTAAGCAAGTTGTGTGCTGGTGCAAAAGTTGCCGCTGCAAAAATTGCACAAGAAAGACATGGCGGTGATCCTGAAAAATTCCAGGCCGATATGGAATGGCAGAAATGTTACAAAGCCTGGAAAGATTTCAGTTCAACGCTCAGAGAAAAACAGAAACGAGCCGAAGAAATTGAAGATCGAATTAGTGAATATGACAAAGGAATTGAAGGTCATAAACTAAACATCAAAGGTCTGCTGCGTGATCTTGAAGGAATCAAGCACGAGAAGCATGACGCAGTGGCAGACATGATTTCATCCACCGAAGAAAAAGAACTGGCTGACATGATGTCAGGTATTCAAACCGATGGTGCCAATGCCGAACTGCAACGTCTACGTGATGTCAGAACGAAAGCCAAAGCGGACGCTGAAATTTCGACCGAACTATCGGGCTTAGACGCAGCAAACGATGTACGCGAGTTTTTACAGTTTGCCGAAAATGAAGCGGCAGATGATGAGTTTTTATCGGCAATGAAGTCAACTGATACCAAGTCTATTGAGTCAATGGAAAAAGATCGTGATTTCAACGTGCCAGAATAGCAAAGATGCATTGTAAATCTTTGCTGCAAACAGAATTCAAATATCAATCAATGATTAGGGAGAGTAACATGAGATTTTACAAAGAATTTATTCTGACCAGTTTGTGTATCGGGCTGATGGTTCTGAGCGGTTGTACAGGCGGCGATGACAACCCGACTGCACCTACTACCGGAGGCAACCCTGCCCCAGCGGGTGAGACGCCTGAGTTCACGTTATGCGTCAGTGAATACCCGTCCTGGTCGGCCTTTATTGTTGCCGATTTAGAGAAGGTGGGCATTGTTCAAAAAGTGGCAGCGAAGCACGGTATTAAAATCAACATCAAAGAAATGGATTACGATGCCTGTATCACTGCCTATGGAACTAAAACCGTCGATGCAGTGGCAATCACCAATACCGATATTTTGTCGCCCGCATTGGGACGTGATTCGGTTGCCATCTTACCGACATCCACAAGCGTTGGCGGGGATGCCTGTTTAACCGTTGGGATCGAAGGGATTGATGACCTGGAAGGCAAAACAACCTATGGACTCGAAAAGAGTGTGAGCGAGTTGGCTTTCTATATGATCTTAAAGAAGAATGGGAAAGACCCTGCGAAGTACCCCTTCAAAAATATGGACCCACAGGCAGCTGCTACCGCGATGCAAACCGAACAAGAGGGCATCGTAAGCATTATGGTTTGGAACCCGTTTGTGATGTCGACTCTAGAAAACCGAGAAGGTTCGAAGAACTTGTTTGACAGCAGTCAAATTCCAGAAGTCATTATCGATCAGATCGTGATTGGTAAAGATGTGCTTGCCAAGCCAGGCGGAGAAAAATTTGCCACCGCCATTTGTGAAATCTATTATGAATTGAACAAACAGCTAAACGACTCAGCAACTGGGGAGCAAACTCTGATAGCAATTGGTGCCAAATTCAGTAATCTTGACTTTGAAGCAATGCAAAAAGTTGTTGCCAAAGATGCCAGCGATACTGGTGCCACACGTTTTTATGGCACCGCCGATACAGGAGTTGCTTTGTACGAAGGCGAACAGTTTCAAAAAACGACGATGCCTGAAGTGGTTGCGTTTTTAGTTGATCGTGGCTGGATCGATGCAGAGCCAACGGTTGGGTTCGAGCAAGATGACGCCCAGTTGAACTTCACTACCAAATACATGAAAGCTGCTAGTGAATAACTGAGATTTGTAATACAAGAAAGACTTCGCTGTTCATCTAGGGCAGCGGGTCTTTTTGTCTATACAGATGTTATAGATTTCTCTACTTTTCTTTTGCGATCATTTCAGAAAGTTCTTGTCCATGATATGGGCCAATCTTTTAGCCGCGAGTACCCTTATTAAGAATGGACCGTATCTGCTAGGTTCCCTTCTGGTGTTTGCTTTATTTTGTGGTGCTTTTTATGGGTTGAGTCGAGCATTGGGTGTTAAGCATCAAATGATTCGTGAACCGATTAGCTTACGCAATAAAATCATCTTCGGTATTCTCTCGGTGGCATCAATTATTACTGCGTATTCCGTGTTGTCGTATCGCCAGCATCAACACAACCCTAATGATAAAAGTATACCTAACCTCACTCAATTAGTCGAAGGTTGGAAAGATATGACAGGCCAGAATTATGATCCAAATTCGTTGTTAAATAAAGAATACTGGTTGCTGGATGATAGTAAGGCAAGTGCCAAGCGTTTTCTTTACAGTATATCACTAGGCGTTTTTCTGTCTGTTGTTGTCGGCATGGCCATGGGCGTCTCACCCTCAATCGCAGCATTTTTAACCCCTTCGATTTCTTGGCTCTCCAAAATTCCGCCCACGGCCATGCTGGCGATTTACTTTGTGCTATTTGGTTACGAGATGAAGATGTATTTGGCCATGATTTCCATTGGTATCGCGCCAGCACTCATTATGGCCATTTCTGCCTCAGCTAGAAAAGATGTCAAGGATTCGGCAATTCACAAGGCATATACGTTTGGCGCCTCGCATTCCGAAGTAATCTGGGGCGTGGTGTTTAAACAGATTCTGCCTCGCATATTAATGGGTATTCGTAACTCGTTGCCGGCCGCCATGATTTTTCTGATTGCTGCCGAGTATGCCGTGGGAGATAGCGGCTTTGGATATCGGCTCCGTATGCAATCGCGTTTGTTAAACTTTAATGTTGTCTATTTGTATCTAGCTATCTTAGGCACCGCTGGTGTGACGATGGATTATTCGTTGGTATGGCTCAGACGAAAGCTTTGTCCATGGTTTGGTGATTAAACAAGGTTCAGGTTACCTCTCTTAGATTTCGCAATGTTTGTTTCAATTAGACAAAATCAATCGACTGGATTATCACGATGAGTTCATTGAAGATCGAAAATCTTAAACAATGGTTTCGTGTTTTTGATGATGAAACCAAGCAGTGGAACACATTAAAAGTTCTGAATAATATCAATATCGATATCGCCCATGGACAAATCGTAGCGCTGGTGGGCCCTAGTGGTTGCGGTAAATCGACTTTATTAAGGGCCATTCTTGGTACGCACC
>NVWB01000250.1 GCA_002733575.1 Blastopirellula sp.
AGGCAGTAGGGCTAAACCTTAACTGGTTTTTCGGTTGTTTTTTGGTCTTCGCTTTTTTCTTCTTCCAATTCTTCATGGCAATCATGACACCTTTCTGTTTCATAAATACAACTAGGACAAATGTTCGTCTGGCAGTTCTCGCACTGGCGGATACAATACGCACAGTGCATCTGATCGCAGCTTTTGCACTCGACTACGCATGAGTTGCAATAGGAATGATCACAGCCAGGGCAGCCGTAATAGCAATGACCACAGATCGTGGTACTGCATTTGGCACAGTCATGATTGTCATCCGCACAATTCGACGAACCACAGTCGGAACAAATCACACCGTGCCACTCATCCAGCGACACATAGGGACTGCTGGAGTTGTAGGTCCGCAGGATGTTGGTCACGATCTGAAAGAAGTCAGACAGTCTCCCTTGGTCAAGTGCTTGCTTGATCAAATGGCGTCCATCTCCTTCACACAGATCTTCGTTTTGCAAATGTGGGTGCGTGACTGAGTCATCTGATCGAGCTGGGTTCGGCTGCTGAGCGATCACCTGATAAGAAAGCTCATCACTCCAGGTCAGTTCAATCAAGAATTCCCCGAGCTCAATCGATTCCAGTGTGATTGGCTCGGTCGTGACGGAAAGCGTGCAACTGCGTAAGTCAAAGGCAAATCTTGAAAACTCTTCCTCTAAGAAACCAAGATCAGAATAGATCTCTCTTGCTGAGGTGCTTAAAACAGATTGACTGTTCCAAGGCAGATTGTCTTGGTGTTGACTCAACCGGCAAATCAAGCTTTGCGTTGCGGACGTATATTGTCGTTGCAAGGTCTTTGCAGCAAGAGACCAACCTTTGGTGTAGCAAATTCTCAGTTTGCGATGGAGTGCTTTACACTGTTCCCAATGCTCCTGAGGGAAGTCAAGGATTTCTGGCGGGGCAGTTTTATTCTGATAGTGCTCAGCGAGTGCCAATGCGATTTTCAACAGTTGTTGCTTCATTCTGATTGTCTCCTTGTATAAAAGTAGGCCGTCGAATCAATGACTCGACGGCCCAAGTGCAAGGTTAAGCGGCTGCTCCCTCGATCTTCGTAGGAGTGAACGAAATACGGTCATCCTCGCGCAGGACTTGATCGCTAGTACAAGGTTGGCGATTCACGCGAATCAGATAATCACTTGCATTCCGGTGACTTGACCGCTGTTCAAATAGTTGCGAGACCGTGGTTTCTGGTTTCACGTCGATGTAATCGGCGAATCCACCACCGTCGTTATTGATAAATAAAACTCTCATGAGGTTCCTTTGTTGGTTTGGGTAAATGTTCGGTTGTTAAATTGAGTAGAAGACTGGTGTCGTTTACGTTTTCTGCGGCTGGTAGCGGGCTTGCGAGTTCCTCGCGATTGACCACTTCGCAGTTGCTTGCGGAGGAATCTTTGATTGAGATGCTGTTGCATTGGGTTAAGCACAAACTGGTTCATGATGCTGCCCTAGCCAGTTGAGGGTCTCTCGTTCAGCGGCCAGTTCGTCCCAGTCAATCACCTGAGTTTCGGTAAACGTCTGATCTTCGGCTGGTTCCTCCAAAAAGAAGCCCAAGTGTTTAATCGTGGACACCGTTTCTCCTGTGTTCCGAGCAACAAGGCGGTTTAGTTCGTTTTGTTTCATGGGTAGAATCTCTAAGTGAGTGAGGTCAAAAATAAGCCCCAGACCGACAGCGGAGTTGCTGTGGGCCTAGGGCTGAAAGTGAGTTAAATGAGTTTGTAGAAGATCAGTAATCTTCCGGCAGCAGAACGGTTGTAGCGGAGCGATCCGCTTCGGTGATGATCCAGAAGGTGATCCCTTCAGCAGTGTTATAGACTGAGAAAATGCGGTCACCTCTTACCAGAGCTTCATCATTTTCCCTCTGGTCCTCACTACAGCAATCTCCCCAATCACCGCTTAAGTGACGAGAAATCGATTTCTGAATTTCTTCTGGGGGAACTGTGCGAACCGCAGTGGCCGTTACTACGATTTTCCCTGGTGAAAACTTATTGGTTTCAGTAGGTGGCATAAATCTCCTTTTAAAATGTGGTTTTAGAATTGGCTAGTTGAACGATCTGCTTGAGCCAACTAATGATCTCTCCTTGCGGATCACTTTCCAGCAACAGTTCGACAGTCATGTGCTCGACTGCCTTGGTATTGAGCCATTGCTTGGCTCGGTTGGACATCCTGCTCCTGGCTCGCTGAGATAACTGTTCCCAAGTGATATCCGGCAAGTTCTTCAAGAAACAAGCTTGAGCGGCCTGTTCAGCCACCGAACTGAAACTGTCAATCGAGATCTTGATCCCTTGGGCGGCATAAATTGCCTGGGAATGCAGGTAGTTCTCAAGCGACCGTTTCTGAGTAATCGCAGCAATGCAGTTCTTTCGCCGGTTGACCACTGCCGCAGCTTTCTCCCGTTGTCCGGTCTCCGGCGGAAGCTCATGGTCATATAAATGAAATTCTGGCAACTTGAGCGGTTCTAACCGATGGGACCAAGCTGGAACATGGCCTCCACCAAACGGGATGAAGACAATCCTTCCTTCCGCTTCCATCGCTGAGAGATCCGGTAAACTCGGGTTTGAAAGATGCAGCGTGGCAGATATCCGCCTAAGAAACTCAACGTCGTTCGATCCTTCCACGACAAGTAATACCTGAACACGATTCAGGCTTGCAACATGATTAACCGTAGATAATTTCTGATTGATGCTCTACCTCCAAATGAGTGTGAAAAATGATTCAGAAGCTAACTCCGGATAAGAAACGCGTCAGCAACAGGAATTGCCTCTGCCACGATAAAGAAAGTGAGAAGAGATGAAATCAGCATCGCCGTGAATAGCTAAGATTCCCCTCAAGTATATTGACACGTTTTTGGCCATAATTTAGGTGCGGTGTAACAACGGCTAAGCGGACTCCCGCTGTTCCTCCTCTTTTTGCATGTGGTACTTTGCTACAACCAACGATGCCAGGAGGTCGATTAGTTGACCTCGTTTATTGAAATCTTGATCTTCATCTTTTAATTCAAGAGAACTTGTTAAGGCCGCTCTCTTGTGATGATCCTTCATAAAAAACACCTCTTCTGTTATTTGTGCGCATAAAAAAAGCCCTGCTGTTAACAGGGCGATCGTTCACGAGAATCGTGACCAATTTACTTCTTTTTTCGTTGTTCGCCATTATTATAGGGCCGATCTGGTTTTGGTTTATCAACCATTTCGTAATAACGATCATACATTTGGTAGACAACACCGGAGTTAATCATCTTGTGACCTTCAGCGATTAGACGCTTGGCAGCGCTACGAAAGGATTCTCCGTCAATGTCGATTAACTCATGGACTCTTGGGGCAAGTAAATCTAACTTGGGAGGTTTCCGAAGCCAGACCATTTGCTCTTCAGCAGTCTCATCGTTGTTATCAAAGATGGCTCCTGTAAGCCCTTGCACTCCTTTCAATAAATTTACCTTAAAATGACCACTCACATTTTTGCTCTTTTTACGACCCGGTCGTGGTTCTGCTACAACCCGCACATGGCCTACGATAAGCAACTGGATGATCTTCTTTGCCTTATAAACGGCTTCCTCCTTTAACCGTCCATTGGCAGCATCATCAAGCAGGGCAACGATATCATCCAGAATTTCCTGAAGTTTATCGGCGGAAGGGACTTTCAAATCTGACTGTTGCAGATTCTTCAGTTTCTTCTGCTCAAAAGTTAACATAGCTCGCGCAGATTGAGCCAATTTGATTTTTGCTTTCGTTTCTTTACGATCACTTCCGGTTCCTGATCCGGCTAACTCGAATAGATCGTTAATTTTATTTGCCAGGGTCGCTAACTTGCGATCAAGTGAACATATCTGCTTCTTTACCTCATCTCCATCATGGGAAAGCAGTTCTTGAGATTTGATGAGCGTCTCTTTCAGCAAACCAGCATCTGCCTGAATCAACTCAGCCAAACTTTGGCAGACTGCTTGAGTAGCCGCCTTTCGTTTGACAATCGTATGACAAGGGCAAAGTGGGCCATTTTTACATCGCATCCCAAGTCCTTTGGATCCTGCATAGTAAAAACGCTCCTTACATTCAGAACACCAGAACATCTCCGTGAGAATATCCCAGAGATGTATTTCTTTCTTATTTCGTGGTCCACGCGGACCTCGTTTCAAGGAGTTCAGTATTTTCTGAACAGAATAGAATACCTCCTCCTCAACAATTGCCAATTTCTCGATATATAATTTCACCACCTCACCTTCAGGCCGGTCTATTTGTCGAGAATAATCGCGTTTGGTCGAAAATTCGTTCTTTTTACGACCAAACTCACACAAGCCGATATATGCCTTACGTGATAACATCCGGTGAGAGGAACTATAAGACATTCGATTGGTTTTACAACGTGGATCAACTGGACCACTATCACTAACCCACTTTTGCCAACCCTGGCTGATTGGCAAACCATCGTGGATCAGTTGAAAATGCTCTCGGATCATCGCAGCCGCTTCAGGATCGATTTCAGGTTCAGTGCGAGGTCCCCCTCGATTTGTCATCGGAGCGTCAGGAACTTCCTTTCGACGGTAACCGACAGCCAAGGCTCCCACGGTATATCCAAGCAAAAAGAGCCCTTTTAAACCAGCATATACATGTTTTGCTGTCGCTTCAATTTGCAAGCTATCGACAATGTTGTAAACCTGGATTTGTAATTTCCAGCTTTCTTTCTCATTCGTATCGATCTCTTGCGATACTGAAATCGCACGCAGGCCCTCTTCGACAATCTCCTCTTGGATTAGCTGAAATCCTTTGAATGCTTGGCGAAATAGACGGGAAATGCTAAACACCAGCAGAACTGTGGCGTGACAGTTTTTCATAATGAAACGCATTCGGTCCAGCCCATCTCTTTGCGAACTACGACCGCTGATCCCTTCATCCACGCAAACATACTCGGGAGGGCAATAAATTTTCTTTCCTACAGCCGCTTGAACACAAGTTCTCACTTGATCTGAGGTACTATCTTGTCGCTTGGTGCTATACCGGCTGTAGACAACTCCAATAGAAAGACCGTTTGCAATCGCCCAGGCAATCCGTTTCTCAAGTGTGGCATTTTTGTCAAAACCGACGAGGTTAAGGCCTACTGAGATTCCGGCATCCTCCCACCAATCGTGTATGCTTTGAAAAAGATCCGCTGAAACTTCGCCTTGTTTTGGAATATCGGATTCCATGGAAACTCTCCTGATGAAAATGATTGGTAACTCTACGCAACTGTGCGTAGACTTGTATGCTCTTGAATTTATTAACCGAGGTTCCAATGGAGTTCCCGTGGTGGGAACTCTGGCATTTTTCAAGAAATAATTTGAAGATTATTTTTGAGAGTGGTTCAGATCAACCACATTCTGACTTGCGCTAGTTAGATCAAATTGCAAGCTCGATTAAGAAAATAAATGACATCGAGAGATTCTTGGAAGCTATCCGCTACGTGGCAAGGCAACAGTCTAGAGCAACTGTTGCCTTGTAAGCTCGATTCAGATAGATAAGCATCCCATCAAGTATTATGCCACGTTTCTCACCATAATTTAGAAGGTGAGACAATGTTGAAATCAGGGCAGACCCTACTTAATTAGATTTGTAACAATCAGTTATGGAGTGTATTCCTCATAATGATCGTCTCCATAACATTTAAAAAAACGAATTTGATCACGTTCCAAATCGAGTTCTTGCTGAAATGATTCAGCGGATTGAATACGCTGAAAAAGGTCGACGGGGAACCCATCCAATTTCTTTAATCGGTATTTCAATTTGCTCAGACTTTGAGGAGCATTAGATTGAAAATAGTCATAGGAAAGAGATCTTCCTTTTTTTCGGCTCTCGGCTAAAGCAAGAAAATAATACCATAATCTATTCGTTTTAGCCAAAACTCCCCCAATCTTCTTTTCCTTCCAATATAATTCTCTACGATCTTCAACAAATACAAGCTGACCTAACTCAATCGCTGCAAGATATGAATCCATTCCATCCTCAGGTTCCTGGATGAATTTTAGATGTTGAGAATAATCAAAATCATTAATTATACTCATCAGTTTAGCCACCTCGATAACTGCTCGCTGTTTGGATACACCATGGATCTTGGCATAAAGCCCATCAGTCCCCAAGTATTTAAAGCTCTCTTCTCGGTTAAGTTGGTGCCCTTTCATACGGATGTCTGATTCACAAGACTCCCAGTAACGTAAAAAGACAGCCTCACTTCGCACACGACAAACTAGGTCTCGGTACTTAACTTCTGGTGAGAAGTGATTAATCAGTTCGGTCGTGTTCATCGTGTAATCCTAAATAAGTTGGGAATCTAGTAATCCGAGTACTTCAACTTGAGCAGATAAAAACCCACAATGCTAGCCAGATTTCCCTAAATAATTAGGATTTTCTCAGAGGGTTTGAAAAACATTTGGTATTGCTTCCAGAGTTCCCATGGCGGGAACTCTATTGGAACTCTAGATCGCATACTGACGAGCCAGAAAGATGTAATAGCTGTGATTAACTAAATGGTTTTCCAATGTTGAATTTGATTTCAAGTAAGCAAGCGGCTCAATTGCTCGGTATTGAAGTAGCCACCTTCTACGACTGGCTCAGCCAGTCAGATGCAGGTCAGTTCTCGATCCGAGGACAAGAAGTCACGATCAGTTATTTTCAAGGAGGGAGATCGGGACAAGGTCGAATTCGGATCGAAGAGGCTGAGGTAAAACGGCTACTGGATTGTATGCGAGTAACTCCCAAGTCCCTCAACCAAAGAAAACCATCGAAGCCTAAACAGCAGTACAACTTCATTTCTGCAAAGCTTGGCAAACCGACTGACTGAACCAAGCCCCTTGGCGGCAACAGTGTAACTACGGCAATAGTTGCACCAAAGAGAAAAGCCCTGGCAATTTCTGATTGCCAGGGCTTTCTTTTTTAACGCCGATCCAATCGCTGAACGTTTTCAGGTCAGTTTACTGCATCGGAGTCTATTCAAGCAGATTTCTTTGTCTTCCCGAGTGCTTCCCACAAGGGATCGTTGTATTGATCGGCCCAGGAGGCGTAATGTTCCCAGCAGACCTTGGGCGTATTGCCCATCAATCCAGCAAGCACTTCGATATTGACGGGTTTGCCTGTGTAATAGCCTGAGAGAGTTCGCTTGGCAAACGTGTGGCGACAAGTGTACATACAGCGGTCGGCAGGTAAATCCAGTTTCTTCTTTAGTTGAAGAAAATGAGTCACGCTATTACACCGTTTCCAGGCTTTGTCTCGTGTCGTGCGAAACAACGGAATCCCAGAACCTTTCGGTGCTGTGAGCTCCAATTGCCGTGTAATCGTATCCATCTCATCACAGAGCATGATCCGGCGATCCTTGCCGGTCTTCTTAGCGGCCTTGTGACCATAGTTGCCATCGGCAGTCCGAGCTTTCAGCAAGTAGTACATTCCTTGCGGGGTTTCTACGATATGATCCGCTGTAATCTTGGCCAACTCCGAGTAGGGACGAGCACCAGTCAAAAGACAAACCTTAATGAAACGCCCCATTGCTGGATTGGCAGTATCATACAGGGCCTGTTCTTCCTCAGGTGAAAAAGAAGTCACCCGTGGGGTTGCCGTTGGTTTGACATACCCCGAAACCGGGTTCACATCGAGATCATCGTATTTGCAGCAGAAGTTGAAGGCCGCAATCACCGAACCAATCACATTGCGTTGGCTGTTGTGATTCCAAGTGGGATGTCGCTGTATCCAAGTTCGCAAGTGTTTCTTCTTGAACTCGGTGACCTTTAACCCTCCACAGTACGCACACAGGTTGTTGAGCCATCTTTCTACTTGCCTGGCCCATAGAGATGTCGCCGATTGATGTAGGTCCGAGAGATAGAGATCGCAAACCTTTGCAACCGTCCAATCATCCAACGATACAGGTCCAGGTGAATGAAATTCGTCCGCAACCTTGATTCGTGCTAAGGAGAGTTGTGCCGCTTCTTTATTCTCTTTACCGCGAACCCGCTCACCTTTCTCATCAAATAAGGCAATCCGCTTCTTCGTGCCTGGTGGTGTGAAGTACCAACAATCGGTTTGTTTCCAGTGCCAAGCAGTTCCATGCTGCTGTCGACGCTGTTTACGGTTCCTTGCCATGTTAATTAAGTCCTTTCAGGGGAAATCCAGTTGCCGCTGGAATTGACGGAGAGGTTACGAGTGAAGATAATAGAGTCATGGAACCGGTTTCGGTTCCTTGCCGCCAAGGGGCCAATAGACGGGTTGCCGCCCGTGGTCCCTTGGTCTTTTTATCACCGCCAAGATTAGGCGGAGAACGAGATCGATTTAAACATAGCGCATACGCACTTATCATAAGAGAGTTAACCATGATTCAATTCCTTACCAAAACACAAGCCGGTTGCCGCCGGGGATTCTTGTGTCATTTACTACACAGAATAACTACACTGACCATTTTGACCGCTGTAGTACTCTTTTCACAACTCATTTATACACAATCAGTTAAGGCCAAGTCAAGCAAGAAACCAAACATCGTTTTAATCATGGCAGACGACATGGGCTACGAGGCCCTCAGCAGTAACGGCAGCCTTGATTACCAAACGCCGTATCTCGACAACATGGCCAAGCAAGGTTTTCGGTTCACGCATTGTTACTCGCAACCCATTTGCACGCCGACTCGTGTGAAACTGATGACAGGGCTATCAAACGTCCGCAACTATTATCAGTTCGGTAAATTGGCCCGTGATCAAAAAACATTTGGGCATCTGTTTCAAGCGGCTGGATACAAAACGTGCATCGCCGGCAAGTGGCAACTGGGAAGTGAAGCAGACGCCCCGCAACATTTTGGTTTTCAGCAAGCGTTGCTTTGGCAGCACACACGTAAAGGCAACTCGGTCGATGGTTTTGATTCCCGTTACCCAAATCCTCGCTTAGAAGAAAACGGCAAGAAGCTTGAATTCAACATGGGCGAATACTCTTCCGACCTATTCAGCGACTACGTCAACAACTTCATGGAAGAAAACAAAGACACCCCGTTCTTCGTTTACTACCCAATGGCGTTGACCCACTGCCCGTTCAGCCCGACGCCTGATTCTGACGACTGGGATCCTAAATCACGCGGTTCCAAAAGTTACAAAGGCAAGGCCCAATACTTCAAAGACATGGTCGCCTATGTTGATAAAACGATTGCGAAGATCGACAACAAATTGGAAGCCCTCGGCATTCGAGACAACACGCTGTTGATCTTCATCGGAGACAACGGCACCGACACACCCATCGTCACCAACACCACGTACGGAAAAGTGGTTGGCGCCAAAGGGCAAATGATCGACGGCGGCAACCATGTGCCCTGCATTGTGAGTTGGCCCGGCGTGATTAAACAAGGCAAAGTCACCAGCGACATCATCGATTTCAGCGACATGCTACCGACCATCTGCGAAGCGGCCGGCATTGCACTACCCAGCGACATCCCATTCGACGGCGTCAGCTTCCTTCCACAACTGCAAGGCAAAAAGGGAAACCCACGCGACTCGATTTTCATGTGGTACTCCCGCAACGGCGGCGAACAAAGCGCCCGCCAATTTGCCCGTAACCAAGAGTATAAACTCTACGCCACCGGCCAGTTCTACCATGTGCCATCCGACCTGCTAGAAAAAAGTCCGCTGAAAGACGCCGACCTCGATAAAGAAACTCTGGCAATCAAATCGATGCTGCAAAATAAGCTCGATGAGTTCGCCAAAGTAAAACACCTAAGTTTTACCACCGCCAAAGGGCCGAAGCCAAAGGTGAAGAAGAATGCGAATAAGAAGAATGCGGAGAAGAAAGCGGCTTAGGTAAAGTAATACGCCTAGTGATTTAGAACTCAAGACTTCAAAGGTCAACTGCTCATCAGCTGGCCTTTTCTCTTACTATTATCGAATTTCTTTTTTCACCCCACACATCGAGCACACAACTCTGGCAGCTTTCCGTATCGAATAAGCGGAGCATTGCATTTTGGGCAATTGCATCTTCGTCCACCATTCTGACAGATCCAACAGACATCCCCATCACTATAAGGGTCCACCAGAAGGCTTCTTTGATCACAGGATGAACAGACTGGAAGTTCAATCAACTCTTCTTCTGCAGATTTTCCATTGCGATGTGCATACCAGCTAAATGGTGGTGCATCACTTGCTAGTTGAATATCTTCTTCCGATATTTCAGCTAACACATTATCAATATTGAAACCGCCTAATCCTTTTCCTTCACGTACCAGAAACCAATCGCTTAAATGCTCAATTGGAAAAGTCACCTCTTGCCCCTCCTTTAAATCGTCTCGCAACTTGGCCGTTGCATTAAGAGTCGCTGTGATAGTTTCACCATCAGTCGATATATCTGATAGATAAATATGCTCTCCAAACATAGGATTACCAGGCTGAATTTCAAAAAATGCCTTGATGCTAATTGCTTCATAGACTGGCAAAATACGAAATCGCTCCAATTCGGCCATTCGTGCAAACTCTAGAAAAGTCGCATGCGTTTTTTCCGTCGTCTTGAACCATGAGGGATTAGAGGAAGCAGGATTATCCCACGATCCGCCTGCAAACGCGAGCCAGCTAGATGCTCCGGTCTTAATTCTACGCGACCACTCTTTAGGCCAATCATCTGAACGTGGCTCCGAAACCCGAACATCTTCAAGCGCATCACCGTCAAAGGTAAATGTAACCCCAAGTGTTCTGTACGAAATAGATGTCTCTTTCGTGAATTGAGACATAGTTGTAGGTGTACCGTAACAATCCAACACATCCTCTATCGTACTCTGGCTTCCGATTCCTAACATCGTACTGCCGTCAAATGCCGAATACTCTTCAGATTGATAATAGAGAAAAAGTGTATCAATCTTGTTACTACTGTCACAGAGAATAGAAACGCCTGCAGATTTAAATTCAAAATATCCCGATTGATCTGAAGTATCCGTTGGCCCAAACAAATCTATAGCGGTTTGCAAATCAGCACCAACGCAACATTCACCTACACCAACACCACTCTCAATAATATACTTCGATGAATCCATCATTATCCCTTGCTTCCTAAACTACAAAATGTCCCTCAACCAATGCCCAACTGATCTTAAGAGGTAATAAATTGAAAGTCAAGTTTCTTAGAAGCTTTTGTTGCGTTACCATAGTCCTTCGGAAAATTCCGAGGCAATTCCTTACACTGTATTTCCTAAGTTACAGTGTTCAATGTGGATCTGTAATTACAACAAAGCTGCAATCATCGATATAGAACAGTTGATCTTCTAACACACTCCCTTTATGATAATCTGAATGAACGCTCTTAGTGCTAGAGGGAAAATTTGACACATGCAATTCCGCTTACGAACCCTATTCCTAGCTGTCATGATCGTAGCAGGTATTGCGTTAGGTGTTAAAAATGCCATGCAGAATATTGAAGACACCCAAAGCACTTTTGCCGCGCGTTTAGTGGCCAACATGTGTGTTTCACATATGGAGGCCAACCACCAACAGTGGCCCGCCAACTGGGAAGACCTCCGCGACGACTTCGAGCCTTGCCTGGCCCGGTCAGGCGAGTCATGGGAGTTTGACGATCTAGAGAACCGCGTGGAAGTAAACTGGAACGCCGACCCTTGGATACTCACCGCACAGCAAGACAATCCCAACGCCGAAGCCCCCCAACTCATTTGGGTCCGCAGCGATGACGAAGTAAAATTCTATGGCACTTCACCTGAATGGATTATTTTGAATTATCTTAAATCGCAAACCAAACCTGTGGCTATTCCGTAGGAGCAGTGTATCAACATCCCATGAAAAACCATAAGATTGAACAATGCTGGATTGATATTTGGGATGATCTTTATGACCTTAATGCACAGGGGACCATTTTTGTTGATGGGAGTTCGTATCAGCGACTTTGTCTAGAAGACGCCCAGGGGTTTGTTCAGGATACGGTTTACTCTGGGTATGATGTCGTTTTAAAAGAAGGTTGGCACAAAGGCAGTAAGGCTGTGCTGCTGATAAAGGGAGAAAGTCTAGATTCTCATGGCTGAAAACACCAATCTACCTATGGCAGATGCTGTCCTGGCTGGCTCAAATAACCGTGAGCTTGATATTATATTACAGTCTGGAAAGTATGCTGGGTTAGCAAACAACACAAAATGGAATGCCTTGATTTCTGAGATTAGGTCTTGGGAAGACTGGCGGCCTTCGTATCGCACAAAATGTATCAATGGTTACATATCAGACTGGGATGTCGAGTGGTTCTATCATCTGCCATTTCCTTTCAAGTACACTCTTTGGTTTGACATTAGTTGCCAGAAATCTCATGAAGAGAACAAATCAAACGAATTACAACTTCTGGTAAAAACAATTGGATTTGACTATAAAATCAACCAAGATCTCATCAGAATCTTCGGTTGTGCCCCGAGAGATTTCGAGGGCTTTAATAATTCATAAAATCATGAAATACAATTTCACCGCATCGTAGGTGATAAGATTGGATGAAGGAAAGAGGAATGCAAATCAAGATTGCTTGCGAACGCTGCGGAGAATCGAATAGCGTCGACTCAGCATTATATGGAAGGCGAGTCAATTGTAATTCCTGCCGAAGTTCCATCCTTATCCCTGTTTCGAGTTCGGTTTCAGCAGATCAGTCGAAGTTCCGATCGGTATTCATTGCGATGGCTAGTCTCAGTCTAACCCTAGGAGTCCTTGTCGCATTAATTTGGATAAACCCATTTGGTAATTCAGACTCCCCCAATGATAAATCATCCAGCTCCCCTTCAACTCAGCAGACCTTGAGAACCCCTCCTGCAAACACGAGGCGGTTCCATGAGTATGCAGACAAAAATGAGCAACTTTTCAAGCTGGACGATATCCCAACCCCGATCTTTCCAGATCTTGAAAGAGCAAAGATCTTACTACCTTCAAAAGCCAAGGTCTACTTTATTGACCTATCTCGGGAACCAGAAAACAATCCATCCGTGGCAGGCATGTCCATGAAAATGCGGGTTTATTTACCTCCAGGAAACCATGCTCCCCAATCACTAGCATGTGTGTTAGTAACACCTGCTGGCACAAAACTATTGCACGGCAATAACGTGGACGAAGGAGAATATCACAAAGAAACTAAACCGTATGTCGATGCAGGGATGGCGGTAATTTTCTACTCTTTAGATGGGCCTCTTTCAAATCAGAAGCATTTAAACGACCTAGAAATCTTCAAGCTACTTTGCGTGGCCTATCCAAAGTATAAAGCTGCGAAAGCAGGGGTCGTAAATGGACGAAATGCCCTCGATTTCGCATTGTCGAAGTTGCCAGAGGTCGATCCCGAGAAAATTTACTGTGCTGGCCATAGCTCGGCTGGCACTTTATCACTGCTTCTAGCTGAGCATGAACCTCGCATTAAAGCCTGTGTTGCTTATGCCGCTTCCACTGATATCGAAGGGCGTTTAAAAGACTTCATCAACTTTCCAAAATTAGATGAAGCCTTACCGGGCATTAAAGGTTTTGTAAAACAAGCCTCTCCCAAGACCCACACAAGTCAACTCAAATGCCCGGTCTTTTTATTCCATGCAAAAGATGACTCCAATGTACCCTTTGCCAATACTTTAACTTTTGCAAGAAGACTCGAAAAGCAGAATGCTAACGTGACCTTCTCTGAATCAGAAACTGGCGATCATTATCGATCCATGATCAATGATGGAATTCCGAGAGCCATCGAATGGATGCAAAACTTACCTGATTTATCAAACAACTGATCAATAAAAGTCATTGATCCTCGCTGGACTGTTCTATAAATTATTTATGGAACTCCCAATCCACTCCGTGCCCTCTGTGTTAAAAACTAATTCCCACTGTAATCCATCACACACCCTGCCCTTACCGGTCTGCTTACAATTAAACCAAACACTCCCCTCTCGGCCTCCCCTTTTTCAAAGGAACTTTTGTCATGCTGTCAACTTTCATCAAAACCGCTTTTATTTTGCTTGTCCTACTCGGTGTTTCGGCTTCTGCCAGCGCCGCCGAAGTAGTCGAAGGCAAGAAGGCACCGGACTTTTCGGCTACTGATATCAAAGGCAAAACCGTAAAGCTTTCAGACTGGATTGGCAAGAAGAACTTAGTCCTAGTATTCAGCCGAGCCAGTTGGTGTCCGTACTGCATGGGCCAAGTGGCCGATTTGAGCAAGAACTACGACGCCATTAAAAAACAAGATGCCGAAGTCTTGATCGTCTTCCGTGAAGAACGCGAAGGGGCCGCTGGCTTAAAGAAATCGACCCGAGCCTCTAAAGGCAAGTTTCCACTACTTCTAGACCTCAAAAATAAAACCACCGCCGCCTACAGCACCACCGGCTACACCACCTACATCATCGGCAAAGATGGCAACGTCAAAAAGATCCTGGCCGGCACCAAACCCAAACGACCGAAAACCGAAGCTATATTAAAGGCGCTGGGCAAGTGACTGTAGGTCAGTGCTGTGCCTGACAAAGAGCTACACTTGATTCTCCATCTATTTATTTTCAAGCGTGTTAATCTTCAAACACGCTTGCGGTTGGTATGGGTAATGAGATGCAAACGATGGTCGTTTCATTCAGAACTCTCGTCGCTAATCCGTTATCATACCAAACCATGCTGCCGCAAAAACCACTGTTTGAACCGAAGTTTGTTTGTGAACTATTTTCACAAATGTCGAAAACCTATGGCCTGGTAAACTTGGTCTCCTCCTTTGGCTTTAGTCATCTCTGGCGAAAGCAGTGTGTGAAGCTGGCACAAATAGAATCAGGCATGACTGTTTACGATTTAATGACCGGGATGGGCGAATGCTGGCACTTAATCAACCGGCGATTAACCAACGAAGGAAACCTAGTTGCTCTCGACTTCTGCCCTGAAATGTGCCGCCAAGCAGAAGCAAAACAAGCGGGTATGCCGGGGTTAAACTCACAAGTTCTGCAAGAAGACTTTTTGAACAACTCCCTTCCCTCGGCAAGTGCCGACCGCATTGTCTCGTCGTTTGGGCTCAAAACATTTTCACCAGCCCAAAAAGAAATCGCCGCCCAGCAGATACAACGCATTCTCAAACCTGGCGGTTTATTTAGCCTGATAGAAATCTCAGTTCCACAGCACCCACTACTAAAGATTTTCTACATGTTTTATCTGAACCATGTAATTCCCCTGATCGGCAAGTTGTTTTTAGGCGATCCGAACAATTACAAACTACTGGGCACCTACACCCAACACTTCCAAAACGCCCAAACCATGGGTCAACATCTAGAAGCAACCGGCCTTATCGTCCAATACCAATCTCACTTCTTCGGCTGTGCCACAAGCTTGGTTGGGAAGAAACCGGAGAGGTGAACGAACCTCGCAACGATTTTCCTCCTCAGATTTTCTACCACGAAAGACACCAAACCCACGAAAAAAGTGGGAAGCAATACCGTTCGTGGTTTTCGTGGCAACAATTCCTTCCTTCTTCCTAAGGAACCACCGTCTTCACACCGCATTCGGGGCACGGTCTTGTCATTCCGCTGAAGGACTTCGGTACGCCAAACTGGTGACCGGCTGTGCATTGCAGTTGGATGATGTTGGCCTGTTGTGACTCGGTGTCTTCGAACACATTGGAAGTAACGTAGGCCAAACTTCCTTCGATATTATTGCCGCACTGTATGCTGCAAAACCCTTTGGTCGTCCAGAGCTTGCTTGGCACAGGCACATACAAAGCTCCGCAACATTTGCATTCACGCCCACCCTTTTGCTTGAGCCGGTCTCGATTCATCTTGGTAACGAAGGCCGCAACCTTTTCCATTCGCTGCTGGGGTACTTCGTTGATTTGAGCAACAACACTGGCAGGTACCTTCGGAAAGTCCTGTTGGTTTGAGGCTGTACTTCTACGCGAAACACCCATCCCGAGCAAAGCGAACAACCCGATTCCAGTTGATGCAGCTGCCAAAATAGCACCCAAGACAAGAAGTTGATTATCCGCGCTTGTTTCGGAAAAGGTCACCGAGATCTCCCAAGAGCCGCCGCTACATTTTTTGCAATGGCCGCCCAGGTCGACCGGCATCGTCCGTCTCCACGGCAACAAATGCTTACCCAATCCGGTATTGGTTTTTGACTGTTTCCCGCACGATTCGCATCGAAAGACAACCCAGTCAGGCACTCTCGCCGACTTCGTCACAACCCCGCTTGGAACTTCCGGAGAAGCATAAGGGTTATCATCCGCTTCCGTAGATTTTTCAGAATCAACAACCGTTGCCAAATGTTGGCCTGTTTGCAAATGAAAACCACACTTCACACACAACACAGCCCCCAAACCGACATCAACGCCACACGAAGGACACTGCTCAGTTGAAGATTCTAAGTTGTTTGGAGGGTTGTTCATCAATGGTGGAATTTCTTAGTGGGAGGAAACCAATGTCTGGTAAACGAAACTTGCTTTCAGGGGGAGCCTGCAATATAACAAAGTATTCAAGAGAAAACTAACTGCAAAGCAAGAAGAATATAAACCTCGCAACTATTTTCTCTCTTTCAAAAAATCATAAATTACCACTAAGGCACGAAGACACAAAATAAATTGAGTTCACACTTTTCCTTCGCGGCTTCGAGCCTTCGCGTGAGAACCTTTTCTGCAATTCAAAAGTCGGCTGGCGAGCAGCCAACCTACAAGATATTTTGCCAAACCTTAAAAGTGTAAACCTTGCAACTATTTTTTGTTGCATCAGTTTTCCAATCTAGCCACAGAGGACACAGAGATCACAGAGAAGGATCTGAATTCAAACTCTCTGTGCCCTCTGTGTTTAATATTTTCTTGTGCCTTCTTTTCTTCCTTCACGGCTTGGTGCCTAGTAGGGTTCGCTATTGCGGACCAGGGAATAGCGTTCGGTTGTCAATCACATCCTCTCGCACATCTTGGTACCCTACTTTTCTCCGCGTCTCTGCGCGAGACCTTTCTTCTTCTTTGTGTCTTAGTGCCTTCGTGTGAGATTTTTTATTTTCTTTTTCTCAAACAGCACGTACTGTACATTCCGTTGTCATACTAACTTTTCTGAATTGTACTTTTGTTAGGCGAAG
>NVWB01000251.1 GCA_002733575.1 Blastopirellula sp.
GGGTGCCATGCTTTTTGCCGTTAGGCATAAGCATGTTTTTGATTTACCAATATGATAAACTTAACCAATGCAACTTGGCCATCGTAAAACTCGAAAAACGTTCGCCGAATCTGATCGACACCACACAATCAGATGGATGGCGGCGAAGCGTTTGGGTTTTGATTTAATCGATGGGTCGTGAGAATTATCATCGGCTGGAGAATTATTTGTTGAAGACCATCCATCCTACTTTTCTTGGTTCGTCCATACCTTAGGTTAGGTCGGCAATAAATACGGTGTAGTAGCCGTGCGTGTCATATGCTGACATCTCCGGCCAGTCGCCATCAACTAATGACATTATCTTACCGTGCAATCCCTCGGTCAGCCATGGAACGGAAATAGACGGATAGTACCTCGCCATCCACTGTCGTACCTCAGTATTGATTGTCGGGTTCACAATCAGAAGCTTCCTAGCCCTTTGATGGTCAGTTTCGTCGGGACAATACCATTCAGCCAAATCAGTGCGGTTGGGATTGCATATGAATGGCTGCAAAGCAGACGAAACGCAACACGTGAATTGCACGAATGCGCCAAAATCATTAAATGCCACTGGATCCCATCTCGCGATGTGCAAGCCGATCTCATTCTCCGCGTCGAAAATGATGCACTCGTGGTAATTTGGCAAATGAGCCTCGAAATCAGCCAAGTCGTAACGCATTAGTTCCTCGAAAGACGAATGTTAAGAATAATCTGGCCGACAATCAGCAAGCGTAAGTTGGATGGTCTAAAACAAAAAATACTCCAATCGATTGTACCGTCCATGGCAAACCCGTTCAATCAAAGCACAAACGCATTGCCGCCATCCATCTGATTGTGCGGTGTCATTCATCATCGGCCACTCATCTCCGAAAAATTGTGCATCCTCTTTTTCTTCCTTCTTTGCGACTTGGCGTCTTTGCGTGAGATATATTTCCTGCACTTCAAAAGTCGGCTGGCGAGTAGGCAACCTACAAAAACTTCAAAAGCATGCTTACGCGAAAGCGCGAAAGCATGGCACCCTTTTTTGAAGCACACGTAGCTGAAGTCGTGAGACTTCAGAGAACCCTCAATGCCGCAAAACCGAATTCTTACGAATCCGGCTACAGGATCGTATGAGTTCAAATATTATCCTGTAAATCATGTGCATCCTTTTCTAGGCCAGTAGGATGGACTGTCGGTGCGAGAATTGATTCGAAATGACCTTTCGCACGTTTCTGAAGGCTTTTGTGCAAAAAGGGCCGAAATAAGGGATAAATGGTCGTAAAAGCGGTTTGGCACCGTTGATTTAAGGTTGTAATAATTAACATAAGAAATTTCACCTAAATTCTTACTACTTCTACACTTCTAGTCAGTTGACCCTGCCACCTGCTCAGCTTACAGTAGATTTGCACTTCCTAACTGCTTTCCTAGCGAATCACCGCGCTCAGCGGAAGCATTTCATTAGAAATCTTATCTCGCTATCAATTTTTGAAAGGAGCCGATGCTCGCTCATCGTGTTATTCCCTGTTTAGATGTGAGTCTAGGACGAGTCGTCAAAGGGACCAATTTTGTGAATCTTCGTGATGCAGGCGATCCTGTAGAAGTTGCTTCTCGTTACGAGGCCGAAGGTGCCGATGAATTGGTTTTTTTAGACATCACCGCCAGCCACGAAGAACGTGATATCATGTTAGACGTGGTGCGTCGCACGGCAGAACAAGTGTTTATGCCGCTGACCGTCGGCGGAGGAATACGCACGATAGAAGACATCCGCTCTCTGCTAAATGCTGGTGCCGATAAGGTTTCGATCAATTCGGCCGCGTGTAAAGACCCTGAATTTGTCAGAGAAGCCGCACGAAAGTTTGGCAGTCAGTGCATTGTGGTCAATATCGACCCTAAGCGAATTATCGTCGATGGAAAAGAAGTGTGGGAAGTTCATATTAACGGCGGCAGAACCCGTACTGGAAGAGAAGCGGTCAGTTGGGCGAAGGAAGTCGAAGCACTCGGAGCTGGCGAAATCGTTTTGACCTGTATGGACAAAGATGGCACCAAAGATGGATTTGATTTAGAGATCACCGCAGCGGTGAGTGAAGCGGTAACGATTCCTGTGGTCGCCAGTGGCGGCGCAGGCAAACCAGAACATTTGGCCGACGCCATTTTATATGGAAAAGCCGATGCGGCGCTTGCAGCCAGCATTTTTCATTTCGGCGAGTATACTATAACAGAGACCAAACAAATCATGGCCGCTCAAGGAGTGGCTGTAAGACTGTAGAACAAGACTGAAAATAACGAGACTATAAAATATGCGTTTGTAAATTCACGGTGAATCGCATTGATTCGCGCGAAACAGACTTTAAAATTTGACTAGGGTCAACGGAGCAAAAATAGATGGCGATCGAAATAGATACCTCCAAATATCTACAAAAGCATGAAGAGCTTGAAGTCGATAAAATCTTTCGCGCTTGTGTGAAGCTGGAAGGTTCTGATCTTCACATGAAGGTCGACCGTCCGCCGATTGTGCGCATTAATGGAGTATTGAAAGAACTGAATCGAGAAAAAGTTGACGCTCAAGAGATGGTTAAGCTGCTGATTCCCTTGTTAGATGAACGAAACAAGGAGATTTTGCAAGAAAACGGCGGCGCCGACTTCTCGCATACGATTGATGTGGATGGCGTGCGGTGGCGTTTTCGTGTCAATCTGTTTACTCAATTGGGTGTGTTGGGTTTGGTCGCTCGTCGAATTAACAACTGGATTCCAGATTTCAACGGATTGTATCTGCCGCCGATCATGGAGGATCTCTGTAAGTATGATCAAGGCATGGTCCTACTGGCCGGAGTCACCGGTTCAGGTAAAAGTACGACGATTGCCTCGATGCTGAATTGGATTAATCAGAACTATTCCAAGCATATTTTAACACTCGAAGATCCGATTGAATTTGTCTACAAAGAAGACAAATGTTTGATTAATCAACGAGAAATCGGTCAAGATGTCAAAGACTTCGAGATCGCCATGTCCCATGCGGTGCGTGAAGATCCTGACATTATTCTGATTGGAGAAATGCGGGATAAAGAAACATTCATGACCGCCATCCATGCGGCGGAAACAGGTCACTTGGTGTTTGGAACGGTCCATGCTTCAAGCTCTTCAAGTACCATCGGTCGTATTCTCGACTTGTTCCCCGAAGAAATGCACAATGCGATTCGCAGCGCCATGGCATTTAATATGAGGGGTATTGTTGCCCAAAAACTGTTGAAGTCGATTAATCCTGATGTTGGGCGAGTACCGACGGTTGAAGTCATGTTAATGACCCCGATGATTCAGAAATTAGTTCTGGAAGGGGAAGACGCTAAGCTGCCAGACGCGATCCGCATTGGTAAAGACGATGGCATGCAAGATTTCACCATGAGCCTTAAACAACTAATTGATGATGATCTTATTGATCGTGAAACGGCCTTTGCGGTCGCACCCAATGTCGAAGCACTAAAGATGGCCCTCAAAGGCATCAATGTCGCACAACCCGGAATGGTCTAATGCAACTGGTTTTTCAATACCGATATTTTGTTCTCCTTGTTTTGGTGGCATGTTTGTGTGCCCCAACATCAAGTCTCCGCCCTGCCTATGCGCAAGAAGATGGGGAGGAAGAAGTTGAAGATGGCGAAGAGATGTACGATGACTACATGGATGAAGATAGCGGCTCGGGCGATGAGTCCGCAGGTGAAGCCGCTGCGACTGCACCAACGGTAGCTGTCAGCACCGACTCCGGCTTTCTGAATCCATTTAAATTAGTCGGCGTCCTTATCTTGTTTTGGATTTGGGTCTATACGGCCACTTGGGTAAGTAGAGACTGTGTCAAAACAGGGCTGCCGCCTAATGTGTGGGTCACAGCCAATGTGGTTCCATTCATCGTCTTGGGCTGGCCCCTGGTAGCGTTTATCCCCATGTTCATTGGCTACGCGGCCATGATTGCCTTGTATATGGTTCCAATGCTGATGTACGTGAAAACACGTAATCCCATTGTTCTTCCCCACGAGACGGTCTTAACCTCGGAACACTTCCGCTATTTGATGTCGCGATTGTCTGGTGGAAAAGTCGATGCCGAGCGAAAAGAAGGGTGGGAAGAAGGCCCAGCCGTTGAGCTCAAAGCCATGGGCGGTGATGAAACCACCAACAACACCAACTTGTTTAATGCCAAGAAATCGTCGGAACCGTATGTCTGGGCCAAAGAACTTGTGGCCGATATCCAGACTCGCCGAGCTCGTAAGTTGTTGATGGATTTCACCAAAGAATCGGTCTCCATGCGATACTTTATCGATGGAGTCTGGCATACCGGCGAAGCCCGAGATCGTGAATCGAGCGACCTGATGCTGGCTTTGATCAAATCGCTGGCGAATCTTAAACCCGACGAAAGACGAGCCCGGCAAGATGGTCAGATAGGTGCAAACTTCCAAGGCAAAAAAATGGTCGTCCAGGTCATGAGCCAAGGCACCAAAACCGGCGAGCGAGTCTTGTTAGAAGTTAAAGGCGGAGGCGATAAGTTTGACTCACTCGAATCTTTGGGCATGCGAGACAAAATGGTCGAACAGCTCAAAGAGATGATGCTGATGAGCAACGGCATGATTGTCTTCTCAACCAAGCCCGAAGGTGGTTTATCGACCAGCTTTTCTGTTGCAATCAATGCGACAGACCGGCTCATTCGAGACTTCATTGGGTTAGAGCCTGAAGGTTCGGAAGAACCTGAACTCATGCAAGTGACAGAAAACGTCTATGATATTGCTGGTGGTAAAAAACCAGAAGATATGCTGCCGACCATCTTGCGAACACAGCCTGAAGTGGTTGTGATGCGACAGATGGAAAACTTGCCAACGCTTGAGATCTTAGCGGCACACGCCACGGAAAAAATCTTGGTGTTTACATCGGTTCAGGCCCGAGAAGCGGTGGAAGCAATTCTGCGTATATTGGCAATGAAAATCGACGCAAGTGATTTTGCACCAATTATTCTGGCTGCCGTCAACATGCGTTTATGCCGTAAGTTGTGTACGGAATGTAAAGAAGCATTTCAGCCATCGCCGCAGTTGTTACAAAAGCTTGGAATTCCAGCAGGCACCGTCGAAACCTTGTACAAACTTCCATCGGCACCTGGACCGGATGATCCTCCGCGAGAACCTTGTACGCAATGTGGCGATGTTGGTTATTATGGTCAAACTGGTATTTTTGAACTTGCCAAAGTCGATGACGGCATGCGACAAGTGCTAACCAAGAAACCTAAAGTAGAAACCCTGCGAGCCGCTTCAAAGAAAGCCGGCAATCGTTCATTGCAAGAAGAAGCGATTCTGTTAGTAGTTAATGGGGTTACGTCATTGGAAGAAATTGGACGTGCTTTAAAAGAGTAGTTCCTGTCTTTCTGATTTCGATTGACCATCCTCAACTAAAATTTATAAGAAGAAACAATGCCATGTGGATTCACGTTCTATTTTCACTCCTGATTCCGTTATCCCTATTTGCCTTAGTTTGGAATCAAGGTTTTTGGACCAATATCGTATCGTGCTTTAATATCGTTTTTGCCAGTGCTTTTGCCATTAGCTATGCCGGGCCACTTTCTCAGAAGTTGGTCGAAAAGTGGGCAACCGGTTATTACTTTGCCGAGTTTCTGTGCATCTGGCTGATCTTTATTCTTGCATTTATCATCCTGAGAACGATTACCAGTACGCTTTCCAAAGTGCCAGTTCGCTTGGGTGATAAACTCGATCCCTTTGCCGATTGGATTGGCGCCGTAATGGTATCAGTCGTAATGTATAGTTGGGTTTGCTTCAGCTTGTTTGCAGCACCGATTGCCTCTGACGGGTTTAAAGATATGCTGGGTAGTGGTGGTTCACCTTCAAATATGGCTGCCAATATCTACGGCAAAGTTGTGATTGAATGGCCTTCGCAATTTGGCATGGGTGGAACTAAGATTACCACTATCAAATACGCCGGAGATCGTATGGGTAGAGCCAACGAATTAACCACCAAAGAGACTAAGGGTTGGGTCTTTAGTGAAAAATAATTTGTGTTTTCACTTTACTATCAAAGCCCTATTTTAGAATCGATTGAATGTCTGAATCTTCGAAGCCTGCTTCCCAGCCGTATGCCGCTGGCAATCAAGAACTTGCTGAATACCGTGAACCTAGTCGCTTGGCAATTGGCGGCATGGTACTCGGCTTGCTCTCGGTACTTGCACTGTTCGGACCCGCCTTCTGGATAATACCGATGTCGGCAGTTGCGATTTCTGCCTTTGCTTGGCGATCGATCAATTCGCACGATCACTTAAGTGGAAAAACTTTGGCAATCGCAGGTCTAATTTTAGGCCCACTGTTTGGCGGCATCGCATTTACTAGCAACTATGTTCAGCGGCAAACGCTTCAAAGCAACGCCCAGGCATTGGCCGAAGGCTGGATCAAGTTAATGGCCGAAGGGAAAATCTACGAAGGCCATCAACTCACCTTGATGCCAGGAGAACGCCAGCCACTGGAGGCGGATTTAGATTTCTTTTACCAAGAGAACGAATCGATCCAAGAGCCAATCGAGAATTTTGAGTCGAGGCCCAGTACCCAGTGGTTTCGTAAGCATGTCGATGCAGACGTCTCAATTCGGTTCATCAGTTTCGCTAGCACTAGTTTTGGTGAGGATTCGGATCGTGTTTTAATTGAATATGAATTAACAGCAAACAGCAACGGGAACTCAGACAGCAAATTCTTTGAACTCTATCTAAATAGAACGCTCTTCCAATCGGAAGATACCGCGCGTTACCTATGGGAAGTTCGTTGCGATCTTACTGGAGCCTGATCACCACCGGTCTTTCGAGTCCCGGAAGGGACGACGTAGAAAGAACCGACAATGACTGGGCTTCTTATCATAGTCTTGTAGCGACTAAAAAGACCTCACGCTAAGCCTCGAAGCCGCTAAGAAGGTTTGATTTCAAAATCCTTAGCGGCTTCGAGGCTTAGCGTGAGAAACTTTCTTTGAATTGATTGTAACATACCGGTGAAGTGATAATCAATTCCGATAGATAACGGTTTGAAGGTGCATGAAAATATAGATTTATTGCTGTTCTAATTGTCATTTTCATCAGTCCCGTTAGGGACGGCATCGTGTAGCCAGGGGATTTTATCCCCTGGAAGCAATTGACCAAAAATGTGTAAGCCCCAGACGGGGCGACATTGTTTGATGAGCCCTTTATCAAGCTACCAATCCAAGATTATTCTCTATGGAATTTGTTCTCTGATGGCAAAACCACTCGAAGTTTCTCGATATCGTCCCTCCGGGACTGATGAAAATGAAAGCAAAGGGACGCTTTTCGTAAACACTCAGAACACGGAATTTAAAAACCCTCTAGTTCAAAGCTCTCATGTCCGCTGCAACACAAATATCACGTCTTCTGACGCCTCGGTCAGCGAAATCTGCTGGCTGGTGTCATAAGTAAAATCATACACGGCACACAGTTTCCAGTTGGCGCTGTTTTCAAACGACTGTGTGAACTGCTCTAAACTGTAGGTGCGGAAGATTAGCTCTCCATCGATCCGTAGCTTCTGGCCAGGTGTCGTCACATCGTAGCTCATGGCCACGCGTTCGATGCGTTCGGTTAAATCAAGGTCGGTCGTTTGCAAGTGAGAGCAAACCGTCAATTGTCCTCGGCTGGCGGTCCAGCTTTCGGCATCGCAGGGCGTGCCCACCTCGGGCGATAGATGCAGGCCCACGATGTATAGCCCGCCTAGCTCGATCACCTCGGCCATACACTGCCAGTGCGATTGCATTTGATCTTCGCTCAACAGATGTCGGATGCTGTTGATGGGGTTGAATGCCGCTTGCATTGGTTTTTGCAGTGTGAGATCGCTGAGGCTAAAGTCAGTCATGTCACCACATACCGCGGCCTCAGTTCTACCAGCACGCTTGAAACGCTGATTGCAATACTTGACTGCACGAGGATTCAAGTCCAGCCCTGTCACTTCAAAATCCAACTTGGCCAGTTGGATTAACAGCCGCCCTGTGCCACAGGCTGGTTCAAAGAGTTGCTTGACTTCGAGTTCTGTATGTTGTTCAAAACAGAATTTGAGCAACTCGATTTCACGTCGCCAATCGGCGCCGAAGATGACATCGTAGTAGCTAGGGTAATCGTAGAGATTTCCGGCAATCGTTGTCGATTTTTCTTCTGGGCTGTTTGGCTGGGTCATAGCTGGTAGTAAATCTTAATTCCTTCTAATACTTGAGCGGCAGCAACCGAGGCCAAGATCAGGCCCATCACTCGACTGACAATACTGGCACCGGCGTTGCCAATACACTTTTGAATAAACCCGGCCGACATTAATAGCCCGAGTGTGATCGCCAAAACGACCAGCATAATCACGGTGGTCAGAATTTGATCGCTCAAATCAACGCTGTTGTTATCAGTCATCATCACCACGGCCATCATCGCACCAGGCGAAGCAATCGACGGCACGGCTAACGGAAAGATGGCCGTTTCCTTACCGCTCCGCACGATCTCGACTTCTTCATCTGGTTTACTATCGCCGAAGATCATGCTCAATGCAAACAGGAAGAGGACAATTCCGCCAGCAATTTGAAACGCAGGCAGCGGCACATCAATCGCTTCGAGCAGCGGCTGCCCGATCACGATGAATCCTACCAGAATGCAAGCAGCAACAAACACGGCCCACAGAGCAATGCCCCGTTTGTCTTTGTCTTGATGCCGACTGGTCACCGCAAGAAATACCGGCACCGAGCCAATCGGGTCGATCACGGCAAATAACATAATGAAAGTTTCAAACATCGGGGCAACAACTTCTGCGTTTAAGAATGTAATCGCTATAACCGGACCGTAATCGTCTTTCGGTCATTAGTGGGACTACTTTTTGTTGTCGGCCGATTTGCCAGTGGCCGCCCGGTTTTTTGCCACGGGTTCAGGTTTAGACGATAGTGCCACAAATACAGCTAACACGGCCCCGATGGCGAGTACCACTAAGCTCCAATAGGCTTCAATCACGCTGTTGTCCCAGACATGATTGATACTCAACCAAAGTACCACGATACATGACATGCAAAACAGAATAGGCGTCAATGGATAGAGTGGAATTTCATAAACATCAGGTCGTGGGCGTGTTTGCTTACGATACCAAAAGATAGAGATGCCAATTAACAGTAAAAAGAACCAGAAGACCGGCGTCGTGAAAATCACCATTTTTTCAAAGCCATCTGGTTTCGGTCCGAAGCCGATGATCAACAGCATGGTGATCAGAGCTTGCCCAACCAGAGAGCGAACCGGAGTTTTAAACCGAGGATTCCAATGACCAAGCCAGTGAAACAGCGAAAAATCTTTGCCGAAGATGAAGTACAAGCGTGATCCAGTCCAGATCATGCCTTGGATGGCTCCCAAGCAACTCACGGCAACTAGCAAACTAATCGCGTTGCCGCCAATTCGTGGAAACCGCAACTCGATTAAATCGCTTGCAACCAATTTTGACTCTCGTACTCCTTGAAAACCAAGCCCATACAGAAACGCCGCGTTGAGTAGTAGATAGATGAACACCACGGTGCCTGTGCCTAATATCAAAGCTCGAACGATATTTCGCCTCGGTTGTTTTATTTCAGCGGCAATGTAGGTCATGTCGTTCCAACCGCCAAAGGCAAACAGTACAAAGATGAAAGCCAACGAAAGCGAGCGACCAGAATCGGAGTCGGTAGCGGCCTGTGCGTTTTCTAGCACAGCAGGTTCAGATGTCGCAGGGCTGATCAGTAAGAATGCGACAATGATGACCGCCAATAGCCCTATCACTTTGGTGAGCGACAAAACATTTTGTGTCCATTTACCGATAGTTACGCCTAACGCATTGATTGTGGTTAAGGCGATCACCGCACTACAGGCAAGGATTACCAAGGAATAATGACCCAACGACCAGGGAAGGAATCGTTGGAAGTATTCCGCGAAAACATAGGCCATCGCTCCGATTGATCCAGGTCGAATAATTAAAAACTGGGCCCAAGCAAACAGGAAAGCAATAGGGCGTCCGTAGCTGTTTTTCAAGTACGCATATTCACCGCCAGGTTCTTTGACCCGTGAAGCTAGTTCGGCATAGCACAACGCACCGATCAAAGAGATGGCCCCGCCGATAATCCAAACCAATAGCAACATGCCTGGGCCCGACACGTTGTTGGCCACGCCCGGAGCCAGTTTGTAAATGCCTGACCCCACAATAATGCCAATCACGACACTAGCAGCATCCCACACATTCAAGTGCCGACGAAGCTCAGGCGTTGCTGGTTGGTTTTTGGTCATGTTGGTAGGATATCTTGTGCGTTGGGGAATTGTAACCGTGGGAGCAATGAAAGAGAGTTTATCTCATGTGTTGATTAGAATGGCGTTTTACTTAGAATCCTCTTCTACCTGAGGTTTCTCAAAGATATAGGCTGCTCCTCCACTCCTGTAGTTCGAATATTCTTGTTCGTCACCCACTAAAATGAAATTGTTGGCAATGTCGAAGTCAGAACCAAACACACCTGCATGCTCGTTGTCTATTGATTGTAGTCGAGTGAATTTATTCCAATTGCCTTGCTCATCTCGCCTAAATAAATAGACTGCGTCATTTCCTTGAGTGAATGTCCCGATGGCTGCCATATCATCTCTAATATCGACTTGATATCCGAAGTGGCCATTTCGGTTTTGGGCATTTGATTTTAAAATTGCAGTAAAGTTCCACTTGCTGGCTGTCTCCTCTTCAAATAAATAAGCAGTGCCGCTTCGCCATTCTCCAACTAAAATTCTTGTACCGTGTATGGCAACAGAATTCCCAAATTGCTTCCCATTACCTGGGGTTGCCGCTTTTAGTATTGCTACCTGCTTCCAGTTCCCTTCTTCATCTGGTCGAAAGACATATGCACTGCCGCTATCAACTTCGTTATGCCGAGATCCCACCACAGCGGTGTTACCTGATAATGCAACGCAGGCTCCTAGTTGATCATTTTTTTTGGTGTTTTCTCCAATAAGCATTGTTTTTTCTATCCAATTTCCCTCCTTGTTTCTCTCAAAAATATAAGCGGCACCTGCATCTCTTTTTTTTCTATCATTATTAAGCCAGGCTTGCGATGAACCAATCAATGCTAAATCGCCATCGATACTGACATCAGAACCAAAAAGCTGGCTGTTTTGATCGTGAGATGGTGTCAATTTCTGATGAAAGGACCACTGTCCAGTTTCATCCCTCTGGTACACATAAACTGCTCCACAGTGTGATTTATTTGCTCCGGCATCCCATTCGCCGCCAACAAAAATTGTGTCTCTCTGAATAGCTACCGACCACCCATATCTCCTGTTGCTTCTTACCCTCTCATCAGGTCTCAATGTTGCCACATGTTTCCACGATTGATCAGGTTGGAGTTCGTAGACATAAGCACTTCCAATATCCTCACCAATCGTGCTGTCACCATGATAGGAGATTACTATAGTATTCCCATCAGCAGCAACATGCGAACCAAACCAGCGGTTACAGTCAATCGATTCTGGAACTAGTTTTGCAAGTTCGTTTTCAAATTTCTCTGGTGGCGGAGGCTTGGGTGCTTCTGGTTGTTGTTTCTTCGGCTTGGCTACTCTAGGGTAAGACTTCGGTAAGGGAGAAGGCACAACTCGATATTTGTAATCGGCGGTGATATTAATGCCAGCTACTATGACCAAGCCGAGACACGTAAACAGGAAAATGATTATGTTGTTTCTAGATAACATTTAGATGGAATACCGAATGGATAGATTGATAGAATAATCGAATTCAATTGTAATCATCACTTCCCCTTAGCCGGGTGATCAATCTTCTGATACTTGTCCATCAACTCTTTCACCGCATCGTCACTTTTGTCGACGTACAGTTCAAACCACAATCCTGGTTTGCCGCTTTTGGCAACTTGGATTCCAGCGGCCAAGCGGCCACGGTGGTCTCCGCCGGCCATGTCGCCAGCTATTAGGGCCGCCATTAAGCGATCCGTTAGTGTTCCTTTGGTTTTTTCGTACGCATCACCCATCGCGGTGATGACTTGGCTACCGGCCAGGGTGTTTCCTTGGCAGGCATAAAACTTGCCGCTGCGGCCGCCCCAGTAGTGACTTTGTTTGGGGGCGCCGGTCGGGTGATGTTGGGCCACGTTGCCTTGCATGTTTATGACCGCCAGTTGACGTTGATCGGGGTGGGCATCGGTTTCTAACAGCGCGGCAATCACTTGTTGCGGCGATTTCTTTTCGGTCAACAATTCAATAGCCACAGGCCCCCATTGCGGCACATGATAATGTTGTGTGCAAAACGCACCGACATCGGCTTTCACGTATGTTACGACTCGACCCACCGCTGGGTACTTACTGGCAACCGCCGCACCACACTCGCCGGTTTCTGGATCGACCGCCACAATCGAGAATGTGGCAATCTTGGTTTCAGGATTAAGAGAGGGCAAGGCGATTGGTTCGCAACTTCCAGCTATTGGAAAAAGCAGCGTAAGAGCCCAACTGAGGAGGCCGAGATTCACGATTTGTGAGCCTGATGTGGTGAATTGCATGGACATTCAGAGAACCTTTCACGAACAAAGTGTTAGATCAAGTAGTAGTTATATAGTGATAGATTAGTTTCCCCTGTCAGTAAAACCGGGTGTTCTGAGCAAAAAACCACCTAAGTCCCCTATTAACAACACTCTACGGCTCTTTGCAAGGGTCACATTATCACTTATGCTAAAAAAGAGGTCGTTTATTAGTTTTTCTAATGAAAATGGCCCAGGTATCAATTTTTGTGCCTGAATGAAGCGTGCAGCCTTTCAAATTCAATCAGAACGACAATCACTGCGAGGGTTCCCTCGCGTTGTTAAAAAATAATGCGTGAGATTTTATTTCAATACGAAAGCGTTAACCCGACGACTTGGGCTTACTTGTCGTCGCTGCTGATGATCGGCTTGTTCTTTAAGTTCAACCGACTTTGGAGTGTGCGTAACTTAGACTTGTTGCTGATCATTCTGTTGGCACCTGGCATGTTGATGGTTTACTTTGGCAGCCGTAACGCAGCCGAACAAGCCGTCTTAAACGCCCCGACAGTAATCGAAATCGAGGGCGAGAACCCGATCCCGGTTGAACCGGAGAGATCAATCACCGAGGAGCTTGGTGGGTCTGATCTTAAAGAAGGTCCGAATGGGGTTAACCTGAAGCAGGTCGTTCCGCTTGAAGGTCCAGAAGCGAATGCGGATGGAGTTGAACCAGAGGCTGACGAAAGTTTGGCTTTGGCAACTGGCGAAGCAGAGAACACCGTTGCCATTTCTGACACGCTCGAAAAGACCGGTTACGTCTGGTTGTTTATCGTCAGCGCGTTGTGGATTATTCGCTTGCTGATTGATCCGACGATGGTCCGTCGCCCGCTATTAGAACCGAACTTGACCACCGGCGGCATGGCCTTTATTAGCTGTGCAATGTTTCTGTTTTTGATGTCGAACATTATCGTGAGTCGACCGAGTGCCGCTGATTTGCGTGGCATGCGAGAAATCGAAAAGATGCGAACCGCTGAAACTTCGGAAGAAGTGGAAGAGATCTTGAAGCACTATGGTCCTGGCTATGCTTTGTTTTTATATTTGCCGCGGTTGCCGACGACTCAATTTGCACAGCCGGAGGCATCTGCTGAGCGAGAAGAAGATCGAATTATTGTTGGCACCGCAAAAACGATGGCCATATTGACCAACTTGGCGTTAGTGGTCGGTTTGGCGTTGATTGGGTATCGTCATTTTGACAATGTCAAAATGGGAATCGGTGCCGGGATGCTTTATCAGATGCTTCCTTACACGGCGCTTTACGCTGGTCGGATTGACCACGCTTTGCCAGCGGCTCTCTTGATTTGGGCCGTGCTTTGTTACCGGCGCCCTTTTTGGGCCGGGATATTTCTCGGACTAGCCATCGGCACGGTCTACTATCCGCTGTTCCTGTTGCCGTTGTGGGTTAGTTTTTATTGGCAGCGTGGCGTGAGCCGATTTACGATGGGCATCGCGGCGATGCTTGTGCTGTTGGCCTTGTCATTAGCGATCACTGCACCTGACTTTAATTCGTTCATCCAGCAATTACGGGCCATGTTTGGCCTGTGGATGCCGCGAAACGAACGCTTTACAGGATTTTGGAGTTTCTACTTCTCCTCGAACGCCTTTCGAGTTCCGATCTTGACGCTGTTTGTGGCGTTTAGTGGTGGCTTGGCTTTGTGGCCTGCTCAAAAGAACTTAGGCACACTACTCAGTTGCTCAGCAGCGGTAATGCTCGGAGCCCAATTCTGGCATGCCAACGATGGAGCCACCTTTCTGGCCTGGTACGTTCCGTTGATGTTGCTGACCATCTTTCGCCCGAACCTAGAAGATCGCGTTGCCCTACATGTGATCGGAGAAGGTTGGAAGCCACGTACCAAACGCAGCCCGGAAACAAGCGAAAAAAAAGCGGCCTAGGTTGAGTAAGGCAAAGAGCATGGGTAGCCGCGATAGCTCGGCTATCGGGGCGGCGCAGCCGCAAGAGGTTTCATGTTCAATGTCGCACAACTTTGGATTCTATACTCTGTAGGTCAGTGCTGTGCCTGACGGAGATTGAGAACCGATACCACTTCATCGTCAGGCACAGCACTGACCTACGTCAAATTAAGTTGAACATCTTATGTTCTAGGCACACCATAGCGTGTGACCTCTTGTTGACTTCGTCAACCCAGTTTGCGAGCAAACTTGGCTACCCGATTATCAACGGCTATTCTTTGCCAATACAAATCACTTGTTTAATCGTATGGGCGTACAGCTTGCCATCCGAATAGGAAAGTGAAGCACGGTTCCATGATCCTCCGGCTGGTCCAAGATCGTTGATCGCTAGGATTGCTTTTTGGTCAAGTTTCTTCGCATCGGCTTGAAGTACGAATACGGTTCCGTTCATGATCGGAACATACAGCTTGCCGCCGATGGAAGTCATGATTGCGGTCGAGTGATGTCCCCAGCCATTGCCTTGCGAACGAGGGTCGCCCATCACAACGAACCCGCGAGAGTTTTTCATGTCGTTATGGAATTTGGCACGCAACTGAATCGGAATTCCTTTTCCCTTGCCCTTCTTCTTACCAGGGGCAGGCGTTGCTTGGTCGTCGGTGTAAATGAGTAGATCGTCTTTGCCCGATTCACGAACCAATTGAGTCGGTAGTTCGAGCAACTCAACTTGGTTGTTGGTTAAATTGATGCGACCGATGTAGTTATGGGTATAGCTGCGGAAATAGTGGTAATCGCCTACTAGTAGGTTGCCCTGCTGGATAATCGACCGCCCTTTGGTTCCACCGGGTAGAGTCTCCGTTTTATGAACGTACTTGCCATCAATGAAGCGGAGAACATTGACGTCTTTGACAAACGAAGTGGTATCGATGACCTTGCCCGATTCGAGGTCAACCGAAAGATGACTGTTGCCGTGGAAGATTAACGCGCGGTCTTTGTGGATATTGAAAGTCTGGGTACTCATGAAACCATCAAGCGGAAGCGTCCAAATCGTACTGCCATCTTTGGCCGATACCAAGGAGACACCTTCTGGTTTTTCAGGAGGGCCATGCCCGCCGCCACGCCCGACCATAATCACTTGTTGGCCATCGGCGAGTGTCCAAGGAATTGGAATGCTGCCCATGTTCACACCGCAGGTAGTGTTCCAAACCGGCTTGCCAGTTTTCATGCTGATCGCTTGCAGTTGTGTCCATTTTTCGAGTGGATCATCCGCATGGGCATGCGAAAACTTCCCTTGTTCAGGCATGTACGATTGCTTGATATAACAGACCGAGCCACCAATTAAGAACGGCTGCGAGCGACCAACGGCCATTGATTCAACTGTCCAAAGCGGTTTGCCATTTAAGTCAAAACAGGCAATGGTCCCGGAAGCATTGAAGAAACAGACCCGCTCTCCATCGGTGACCGCCGGAGGTGCCGAGCTATCGCTGAAACAGCCAGAGAGCTTTAATGGATATTTGGCTTCGATCTTTCGTTCCCATAAGGTCTTCCCTGATTTTGCATCGCAGCAGTAGGCAATCAATGTGCTGCCCAGTTGGCTATCTGCTTCCACTGGTTCTAAACAGGTAAAGTAGAGTTTGCCGCCAGAAATGGTGACCGTGCTTTGACCGGTTTCCGGCAAGGTCTTTGTCCAGGCAATGTTCGTGTTGTTGACAACAGACCAAGTGGTCGGAGCGGTGCCATCTTGCACCACATAGTTCGCATTGGGGCCTGCGGCTTGCGGCCAGTCCTCGGCTTGGGCAACCGCCGCTGGCATAAGTAACAGCACAAACAGAGCGAGTTGATTTTTCATGATCATTAATTTGCAAAGGGGAATGGATTATGAACAGACGCTTTGGACTGCGTTTTCGTATTTCAGCGTCGATGCGAGTTGATTTCAGGAAAGAAATTCCATCCAACTATTTTAACCAGCCAGATGGGCAATTATCAGTGTAGAGCCAAAAAACCAAGCTTTTTTGCCGCGAACTAGATCTATTTGCGATGAATAACAGAGCCTGCGAATCGATTCAGGTAAGCAATTCGCCGATTTTAATAGAGCTTTTTACAATACAGTGTTCGTACTATTCTCGAAAATCGTCCCTTAGTTTACAGTTTTTCTCAGTCCCGTTAGGGACGATATCATGTAGCCAGGGGATTTATCCCCTGGAGCCGATATGCCCCATTTCAAGAAAGCCCCGGATGGGGCGATATCGAGGGGATCAAGAATGTTTTGGCATCTAATTGCCGATTCGTGTTAGGAATCTCATTGATTTATAGCATGAAACTGCCGCTTTAAATCGATGTCGCCCCATCCGGGGCTTTGAGGTTTTGTGGCTCTTTTTCCAGGGGATAAATCCCCTGGCTACATGATATCGTCCCTAA
>NVWB01000252.1 GCA_002733575.1 Blastopirellula sp.
CATAGGAAAAATGCACGAAATGCCAATCCCATGAAGATACACACGTTGGTCCAGGGAGCAAAGCAGTTCGTTCTTTATATACCCTGTTTTCTCTTGCCAATGATGACAAACGAACCCTATCACAACACGAATCTGTACCTTCGACGATTGGATAAAGAAAACCGAATTTCAGAGTCCGACATAGAGGCTCGTATGCGGTGGGACATGCCAATTCTTTCCACCAATGCCAAGTGTTCCGTTTCTCTCGATCTGCCAATGACACATTGTGTACCCACAGCAGCTTGTGCTCAAGTCTGCTATGCCTCGCAAGGCCAGCAGTTTTATCGGAACTCGGTGGTGAAGTCTCTTGCCATTGACCGACTGATTGATCTTGATTCAGAGCATGTCGCTCGAAAGATGATCGATGAAGCGGCTGGTCGCTCGATTAGAATCGCAGGCAGCGGTGAAATTACTCCCAAGCATGCACCATTACTCTCGTACATAAATCAGTTTGGAGGGAGCTGGTGGGGTTTCACGAGGCGAATCGACACACATCGAGCACTGCCATCTCTGATGTTTTCGACGGATGCCACCAGCCCTTCTGAAACCATGAAATATGTACGTGAGGAAGTTCCCGTGAATCGTCGATCTTATCTAAGACGTCCAGATGATCCGCCATCTCCGCTTGAAGTGGCGGTGACGTTTCCGGTACATGGCAGCGTAACAAACTACACGAGCAAGACTCCATGGCATGAGACCGATTGCCCGGTCGATAGAAAAGAAATGGAAGGATGCTGGAATTGCAAACGGTGCTATTAAACAATTTTTAAATAGAGGATGTGAAAGGAGGTTACATAAATATGGAAAAGATACCACCAGAAACTGTGAAGTGTGATCAGTGTCGCAAGAAAGTCGAGTATGGCAAAGATGTCATTAGCGTAGCAAGAGGCGTGATCGGACCTCGCAGTGTGATCCCATTGGAAGAAGAAAGTCATTTTTGCTGCGAAGTCTGCGTGAGTGAGTTTTTTGATACTGCTCCTAAAAGAAGTCTTGATAGATTCCCGGCTCGTATTCCGTAGAAGTGAACAGTCATGCCTTCTCGCTCAAGAACTCTTAGAGTGACCAACTTGACCTTCACGAATACATCAGCCCCTTCTTTGCCAATTGGTGAATCCTTGCAACCATTTCCTTGATGTTCACCAACTCCTCATGGGTGTCCTGTGCTTCCTGTTCTAGTTTGCGTATTCTTTCTTCATAAACGTTCTTTTTTTCTGCGGGGAGATTGTCAAACTGATAGATTGTATCGCAACACACGTCAAGAACGTCTTCATCTGACAAATGTGTGTAGACATCACTCATGCTAGATGAATGCCCTAAGATCTTTTGTGCAATCTTATCGGGAACTTTAGGGTCAAGATATAGTTCAGTTGCCCTGGAATGCCTTATGATGTAGGGAGTGACTGAGCGGCCAAGTGCTTTCAACGTCAGACTTTTCAACCACTTTGAGACAACATCTTTTCCAACAGGACTGGATGGATCTCGAAGGGCAGGAAAGACTAGATCTTTTGGGCTGTATCTTTGCATTTTTTTGTGTTCCTCCAGGAACTGAGTAGCTCCTTGAACAAATGCAGTTCTAGCACGCGATGTTTTTGATGCAACGATACTGATCCTGGACACATTGCCACGAACATTAAACGAAATGTCGCCCCATTTAAGTGTCCTAACTTCCTTAGGTCTAAAACCAGTCTCATATAAACAAAGAAAAAAAGTCTTCCAGTGCAAACGAGGTTCAGCCCTGACAATCAACTCGACCTCGTTCTTTTTTATGATGCTAGAAGAATTAATCTTATTTTCATTTCTACGAGTATCCAAACGTAAATCGCGTAGTTCATCAAACCGACTACTCCAATTGTCGAACTTCCATCTCAGAAATCGTTTGATACTTGCTTTTAGGTCATTTCTGCTGGCATTGGTTAAATAGCTGAAGTTGAGCAATGCCAGATAGTGTCTTAAGTTATCTAGCGTAACATCATCGAAAGGCATGCCTGTGATAATTCTAAAATGAGTCAGACTACGCCGGTTATTTTCCAGGCGTGTTTTGCTTTTTGATGTAATAGACACATAACGAACAAAGTTGTCGATAATCTTCTTTTCACTATAGGGTAAACCATTGTATAGCAGGATGACCTCACCCTTTTCAAACCTGGGATATTCTTTGTATTTCACAAAGAACACACACATATAGCACTATATAAAAGTTGCACTCTTTTCCGCCTCAATACTATTGAGGCAGGCTTTTGTGCAACTTTTGTGAGTGTTATCTTTTTAATTCTTAGCACTATTAAAAGTTGCGTTTTTTGACGCCTCGATACTATTGAGGCAGCGTTTAATGCAACTTTTGTAGAGTGTAATATCCAAACCAAAGTCATAATGATACTGATCACAAGGAGTTTATAAACCCTACCCTAAAGAGGGCTTTATCTGGATAAGAAACGAAATTTAAGTAATAGTCACCTAGATATATGACCTACATTCATCGACACAAACTTGCACCGGGTGATTCGCAATTTCCTTTTAAACTACGGCTATTTTCCGCCAAGCAAAATAATGTGGCAGTCCAACTGTTTAGCGATGATAAGTCGCATGCCGAAGGGGGTTTTTACCGTAACATTACCTTGTACGATTTACAGCATTCTGGTGCAGTCCATCTTCGTTTACTGGGCAAAGAAAACCCAAGTCTGATCAGTCACGACACCGTTCGGAGTCGTGGTGGCTGGTGCGATATAAAGATGCTCAACTATTACACGCAATTCCTCGGTCTTGACGGTATCATCAAAAAAACAGGGCGTGCTACTCAATCGAGACAAACACCAGCTAGAACGGGAAGTTGACGGATTGAAACAAGAACTGGTTAGAATCAAAGAGATGAACCAAAGAATACTGGATTTGACGAAGCAGAGAGGCATGACCGATTCTAATCAGCCATCAATCATTGAAACCAGTTGATTCTTTATTAGCTCGTGTTTCGTTGAGCAGTATAATGTTAGATCAAAACCAATCAAACAAGGCTATTGCAGACTTGCTCCAAGAAATCTTAAGTCTCGCCTCAGATATTGATGAGAGAATCAGTGCTCGACTAGCGTGACTGATCTAGAAAGGTAAAGTCGTCTGTCCATCATCACGATGCTTTTCACCTAGTAATGGATCATCTTCTGTTAAAAGTTTTCATCTGAGGAAGAGAACAGTTGCTAAACCTTGATGACATTGTCTTGCTGTAAGTTCTATCTAATTAAGTAGGTATGACAGACAGTCTTTTTGCAGTTCACGTGCTTCAGAGCCCTGGAGATGATTTATCGATCCAAAATCCTGTGTTTGCGGGAGTCTTAGTAGCCTAGTTCTTGCAGTAATCCTTGCCAAATGCTTGTGGCCGTGTGACGTTGCTAGATGCCTGGATCCTTCTTTCAGATCCTAGTGAATAATTGCCAAATACTCTTCCAGTTTACGCTTGGACTGAGGCTATGAAATGCGATAGACGAGTGGATCCGAGTGTGTTCCAGAATCCAGTTCAGCGTCTACCAGTGTAAATCATATTTACGGCAGGCATGCCACATTGAAATCGCTTCCGTGAGAACCCTTCTTCAAATATCTGTCCTAACTTCCATGTCAGTATTCTCTCCTGAAACCCCTCCTCACAGTGCACTCGACCAGAAAACATCACAAGAGTTTGTAAAACATTCTGAGCAGGTAGCTCAGCTCAGAAAACCTTAGTTTCTAAGATTCCAACTGGATCAAAATTGGGGTGAAGGTCAATGAATCTTTAGAGTGTTTTTATGCTTTAGAAGCAAAGGTGAATTGTTTTAATTTTTGGTCGGCACTTCAGTGGCTTTGAAGTTACGGATCCACCCTCCGGCCATACCCGGGTTTAAACCGATCTTGTTCTTCGTTACATCCAGGTGCTTGCTGCGTCCTTCGGTCATCGTCTTGCCGTCGATCTCTACCTTTGCGTAATCGTCGATCAGGGTCACTTTCATGGTGTGCCAGCTTGGTATCGACCACGAGCAACTGACACACCGCCATCAAGGACGCGACTACCGACTGACCGACGTCCACGGACACGTTGTGCACGATATTATCTCGTAGCATTCGAATATGAATCAGAAGGATGAATATCAAGAATGAACGACAATATTCAAAGACGAAAATTTCTAAATCGTATGGTCGCCCTTGGCACGGGACTATCGATGACATCACTTTCAAGGCTTACCGAGGCGGCTCCTGCAAAGACCACGCAGCCGGAACCCTGTGCAAAATGGGAGATGCTCTGGGAAAAGATTGGGTATGAAAAGACCCCGGCAGAGTTCAATCACTTGGACGGAAAGATCCCCAAATATATTATCAAAGCCTGTCCGCATCGACCTCAGGCGAAATCTGAAAAAATATGCGGCAGGATCCGAGCTGGCGCGAACTATAACAATATGGATAATAAATCTGATCAATATGAGGATAAATCGATGGGTTTAGTGATGCGCCGACTCGGATTTCTTTGCGTCCTACTCACCGTGACGATCATCGCTTCCGTGGAGAGAACCAGGGGTGATGAGAACGGTGGGTCGAAGGAATCGATCGATAGCGAACCTGCCGAACAGGATCTCGCACGCCCACCGCTGCCGATCAGCCAGTTTCTTCAACAGCATTGCCTTGACTGTCACAGTGACGATACGCCGGAGGCTGGCTTGAGCCTGATCGGGCTTCCATTCGACCTCCGTGAGCCCCAAGCCTTTGAGAGTTGGCGGCGTGTCTACCAGCGCGTACTGGACGGAGAGATGCCGCCTGACTCGGACCTTGGAGCAAACGAGACCGACGTTTTCTTGAACGGTCTTGATCGGCGACTGATGGAATCGGACGCGCGCGACATTGCAGAGCGAGGCAGGGTTCACGGCCGACGTTTAACGAGGACGGAGTACGAACATACGGTTCAGTCGTTACTCGGGATTGATCTTCCGCTGCGAGATCAACTGCCCGAGGACGCTGCGGTCCATGGCTTTGAAACCGTCGCCGATGGCCAACAATTATCGTACCACTTATTATCGCGATACCTGGACGTTGCCGACCGCGCGTTAACCGAAGCATTTGATCGTGCTCTCAACGGGGACGCTACGTACGCCGCGGACTTCTCACCTGAGCGTTTGTCGCGAGGAATTGGGAGACGCAACTACCGAGGCCCCGAGACCCGAGATGGCGAGAGTATTTCGTGGCCCATCTACAGGCCCTTCTTCGGACGAATGCGCTCGATCCGAGTACCGGCAGACGGCTGGTATCGCATCACACTTCGCAATGTGCGCGCAGTCAACCCGGCGACAGGTGGAACCGTCTGGGGAACCTTGCGATCGGGGGTCGGCGCCTCCGCCCAACCGATGCTCTACCCGGTGGGTATCGTCGAAGCGACCGAAACCCCGCGCGACCTGCAATTCGAAGCCTGGGTTCGCAAAAGGCATCTTTTAGAGCTGACACCGAACGATCTAACACTCCGCAAGACGCCCACCCAGAGTGGGCGCCCTGACATGGCCGCCTACCACAAAAAAAATGAAGAGCTGGGGTTTTCAGGCATCGCTCACCGTGGCATCCACATCGAGCGCATCTACCCAAAAGCCGATCACGAACAAGTCGTTGAGAACCTGTTCGGTGACACAAAGCAGGAAGACTGGGAGTCCGACCCAACGGGTGTGCTCAAGCGGTTGGTGACTCTCTTCGCATCAAGAGCGTTTCGGCGCCCGGTTACTTCGGATGAGGTAGCGGACTATCAGCAGATCGGTCTCGACATACTCTCCGAAACCGGATCGTTCATCGAATCCCTGCGTGGCGCCTACCGCGCCGTTCTCTGTTCGCCAAGGACGCTGACGTTCGTTGAGGCGCCGGGCCCGCTGGACGATTACGCCATCGCGTCACGACTCAGCTATGCGTTGTGGACGGATATGCCGGATGATACCCTGCTGCGATTAGCTGGCGAAGGCAAGCTTCAGCGCCCCGAAACTCTTGCGGCGCAAATCGATCGCATGCTTGATGATCCGCGTGCCAAACAGTTCATCAACAGCTTTACCGACCAGTGGTTGAACCTCAACCAGATCGACTTCACAACGCCTGACACCAATCAGTTTCGCACGTTTGATCCAGTGGTCCAGGAGTCGATGCTCGAGGAATCTCGCGCCTACGTCAGGAAGCTCATCGAGCAAAACTTGAGCGTCTCCCACTTTGTCGATTCAGACTTTGCCTGTCTGAACGAGCGGCTGATTCGGCATTACAGGGTCACCGACGACGTCAAGGGTTGGCAACCGGGCGACGGCATCCAGACCGTTTCGCTTTCGCCGGCCAGCCGGCGTGGCGGCCTGGTCACCCAGGGTGCCATCCTGAAAGTGACCGCTGATGGGACGACAACATCTCCGATCGTACGTGGTGTGTTTGTCAACGAGCGGATTCTTGGCCTGCATATCCCGCCGCCACCCCTGGGAATCCCTGCGGTTGAACCGGACGTGCGTGGCGCCACCTCCATCCGCGACCGATTAGCAAAACATCGCTCGGATGAATCTTGCAATGCTTGCCACCAGATCATTGACCCACCAGGATTCGCCTTGGAAAGTTTCGATCCGGTCGGAGTCTGGCGCGATCGCTACGGAATCCGCGGCAAGGGGGTAGCGATCGATCCATCGGGAACGACTGCTGACGGAGACACGTTCGATGGACTTCTGTCATGGCAGCAGCTTTTCGTGAACCAACCAGAGCTAATTGCCCGCGGGTTTGCAGAGCAATTCTTAACCTACGCCACAGGCGCGCCGATCCGCTACAGCGATGAACCAGCTGTCGAACGTATCGTTTCCGATTCCGAAGCGTCCGGATACGGGATACGCACGTTGATACGCTCCGCGCTGACCAGCGACCTGTTCCTTAACAAGTGATCAACATCCTTCAACCATCCAAAGGGAACGAACCATGCCGAAAGACTCATCGAACTTCAAAAACATGTTTTCGCGTCGTCACTTCATGCCGCGGCCGGGCGTCTTGTCTCGCCGCACGGTGTTGCGTGGCGCGGGTGTTTCAATGTGCTTGCCGCTGCTCGACGCCATGAAACCGGCGTTTGCTTCGGGTTCCAATGGAAAGGACGCCAAGCGATTTGTTGGCGTCAGTCTTACGCTTGGCATGCACAACCCCAACCTGGTGCCGGAAACCGCAGGCAGGAACTACAAGCCATCTCGGTACCTGGCGGGCTTGGATGATTTGCGAAACGATATGACAGTCGTCTCGGGCACGTCGCACCCGGGCGTTTCGGGTGGACACTCTGCCGAGGGCAGCATCTTTTCGGCCTGTCCCAACGCGCGTGGATCGGCATCGCGGAACACGGTTTCGCTGGATCAGTTGATGGCCAAGCACCTGGGTCACGAAACACGATACCCATCATTGGTCCTCAATACGAAATCTCAGACCAGCGCATCGTATACGCAGAACGGCTCGATGATCCCGGCTGAGAATGATGCGATGCGTTTATTCACCACGCTGTTTGTGAATAACACGCCGGCAGAACGAGAGCGACAAGCCGAACTCATTCGGCGCGGTCGCAGCATCATGGACGTGGTCGGCGAAGAGGCGAAACGACTGCAACGACAGGTGGGAGCTGGCGATCGCAACAAGCTTGATGATTGGTTCACGAGCGTTCGCGAACTCGAACAGCGCATGGTGGCAAACGAGGCCTGGGCGCACCGCCCAAAGCCTCAGGTTGACACCCAGCCGCCGCAGCCCCTCCCTCGGGACACCGTCGGCGTTGCAGGCGTTTTCTTCGACATAATACGCATGGCGCTGCTGACCGATTCGACGCGTTTCGTTACGTTGCACGTCCCCGGTGATTACCACGGCCTTAGCCACCATGGCATGGATGATGGCACAATTCAGCGACTCACGCAGGTTGAGCAAGGGATGATCGACCAATGGGCCCGCTTCCTGCGAACGCTGAAGTCCGACGGGATGCTCGATGAAACAATGGTGCTGATGACATCGAATCTCGGTAACGCGTCGAGTCACAACACCCAGAACATGCCGGTCCTGTTTGGCGGAGGCGGGTTCCGACACGGGCAACACTTAGCGTTCGACCAGCAGAACAACTATCCGCTGCCCAATCTCTTCGTGAGCGCATTGCAACGGCTAGGACTCGAGCAAGACTCGTTCGCCACCAGCACCTCAACAATGACAGGCCTCGAGGCGTCTTGAGATTCTCACGGGGGCGGATGCACTGGCCCATTCAAAGAACGCTTCATTAAAAATAGATCCAAGGAAACAATTCATGAAACTACCCATCAAAGCTATCATTCTTTTGTTATTCATGACAACCAGTTACGTCATGGCAGAACCACCCAAGGCAACCATGCTCAATAAAGGTGAGAACATCTTCGAAAAAAACTTCGATGACCAAAAAGAAGTTGATAAAACGATGGACTTAAGAAAACACACCAAGGGCACAGTGAAAAATGGGGTCATGGTGACCATTCCCCCTTCTGTCCATGGCGAAGCGCCTGCAGGTGCTCAATACGGTAAAGAAGAGTTTGTCCGTTCCCATTTCAAACTTGGCGGGCAGGATTATATTTTTTCTTTTCGGGTGAAGTTTTTAGAATTAGATAGAAAGGTCAGAGAGGAAATTGCCTTTATCGAAATTGGGCATCGCTGGATCCGCTTGGAAATGACCCCGAACGGCTCCCAACTCGTATTTCAAAACTACATCTTGGACAAACGGGGAAGTAGGAAAGTGATGGTAGAAAACAAAGCATTAAAACTCAAATATGGAGAATGGTACGAGGGAACGATTGAGATTTCTGGAGACGAAACGCTGTTCAATATCAATGGTGTGATGTTTCATATAAAAAATGACCTGATTGCAAAGGAAAGAAAAACCCTCCTTGCCACGAGATTCTGTCTCGACCTCAGAGGTGTTGGCTATCATCTGGATTACGCTGCAGCCTGGCAAACAAATGGCTTTCAAGACACCTGGGAAGAAAAACGAGCGGATTTGAATTGACCATGCTTATAACAACCTCCCACCACTGCCGCTGACGCCGCTAAAAAGCAAATTCCTATCAGTAAAAGGGATGTTAGAAATAGAAGGAACAATGAGATTATGATGGAAAAGTATTTTAAAAGAGCCGTGGGTTTGTGTTTTACGCTTTGTTTTTTAAGTGCGGCCCATGCGACTGATAAACCCAATTTTCTCGTTATTTTAACCGATGACCAGGGATTTGATGATTTTGGCTGGGATGGGAAACATGCTTATCTGGAAACGCCTTATCTGGATCAGCTGCGGAATCAATCCGTCTACTTTGCCAACCATCATGTGTTACCGGTATGCGCACCGACACGGGCCTCGCTGCTGACCGGTCGCCATGCCTGGAGAACGGGGGTCACGGTTGTGGGAGGCGGGTGGCCCTATATTAAACTGGATGAAGTATTGTTTTCACAGATTCTCAAGCAAAACGGGTATCAAACCGGAGTCTGGGGAAAATGGCACTGTGGTGTTGGCGATGGATACTATCCCTGGGACCGGGGGTTCGATGAGACCTACATGACCGAGATGTATCATTACGAAAACAACTACGGGTTTGTCGGCAGTAAGGAAAACAAGGTACAGCATCAGAAATATTCTATGGATGTTATGGCGGATTATGCCATTGATTTTATGGAACGGAATAAAGACAGGCCCTTTTGTGCGTATGTTCCGTTCATTACGCCTCACTCGCAATATGTCGCGATACCTGGGTATTACGAGAAATACAAGAAGATGGGGCTTTCTGATGTTAACGCCAAGCTCTACGGAACCATTGAGAAATTTGATACCGCGCTCGGGCGTATTCTGGATCGGATGGAAGAGCTGGGATTGGCTGAAAATACAGTGATTATATTCGGTACTGACAACGGTCCAAATCCGCATAATGCGACAGAAAAGGTTTCGGAGTCAGACTGGGGCATCCGCAATCCATCTCAGTTAAGAGGAAATAAAGCGAACACTTGGGAAAACGGCATACGATCGCCTTGGTTTATACGTTGGAAAGGAACATATGCTCCGAAAGAGGTTCATGCCAATACCCATGTCACGGATATCTTTCCCACGATCCTTGAACTTGCGGGTATCGACTATACCTCCGAGAAAAAACAGGACGGGAAAAGTCTGGTGCCGTTGCTTGAAGACCAACCGTCCAGTCGGGAACGATTGGCGGAATTGGAAAGCAGATATGTCGTTTCAACGCATCAGGCGGTCAACTTTAAAGGGCGCAAAAATAAAAATACACCCTTCCCGGATGACTACAGAAACTCCATTCGGTTTGAGGACCAGTCCCTGGTCTGCTACAACGGTCGGTTTAAACTGATTCTGAATCCCATGCAGTTTATGCCGTATACATTCAGTGCTGCACCTGAACTGGATGCAGGGGGTTATGTGCTGATCGATCTGGAGAGCGATCCCTCTGAGACGAAGAATGTGATTGCTTCCTACCCGGAGGTGGCGAACCGAATGAAGAAGGCGATGAAGGTCTGGTTTGACGATGTGGTTCAAGACGATAATTTCGGAAAACGGCCTGAGTATATCATTGGATATAAGCAAAAAAAGAGTGCTCAGGTTTCAGTTCTTGGTGCCCAGCTGGTTGGTGGAGAATTCTCCAATGTTTCGCCAAAAATTAAAGACAAAGGAGACTTTGGTGAATTTAATCTCATCGTCCAGACGCCCGGAGTATGGGAAGCAACCCTGATTCACACGAAGGCAGCAACGGATGGTAAAATCCGGGTGTCCGTGGCCGGCCGGTCGTACACCGTGAACCCATCCGGCACATCCACGAAAGTCGGTCCGTTTAATTTTTCGAACGAAAATGAGGATCTCACCTTTCGTATAGAGGTCGATGCCGAGGCTTCTAACGGGAAGCCTATTATAAATCGGTTGAACAGTGTTAAGTTCAACTATTTGAGGCGTTGATCATATCCATGAAACAGATGTGTTAATCATTGGCGACGCCACTACAACACGGTGCGCCCCATCGTTCACTGGGGTACCGGGCCCCGACGCCGGTACCAGAAGCGGTCCAGCCATGGCCGTCAGGCTCCGGGGCTACGCCTCTGCGCCTTCCGGCCAGTGCCGTGCCCTTGAGAAAATGGCGGCGGGAGATATTGGGGTTTGTCTTGTTGTTCATGCGAAGAGGATCCTTGTCAGAGAATGAGGAGCGGCCGAAGGACTTCTTCACGGCAAATCGGAAAGCTACTCATCGATCCGTCCTGAAGTGGTGTTGCGGCCGGTCCCCGCGTGCTTCGGGAGCTTCCGTCATCTCGGGGACGCTCGCACGATCAGGAGTGAGCTGTTCGATGTGCTCGTTCAACTCAAGCACTGTTTCGCCAAGTCCCGGTCGTGGCTTCAGTCCTTCGTCGAACAAACCCTGTTTGATACCCGATTTGTTGAAAGCTGGCGTTGAGTCAATGGGATTGCACCAGAACGCCCCAATGATGTAGGGCGTCTCCAGTGCGGCGCGAATGTACTCCGCATAATGAACTCCGGCAGCCCGAGCGTCTTCCTGTAGCTGCCAGCCACGGATCGACTTGTCGCCATCTTTGAAGCGAATCGCAAAATCGCAAATCAAAATGGGCTTTTTGGTGAGCTCGTGAATCTCCTGATATTTCTCCTTGGGAAACCCGGGTTGGAAAGGCGGCTGGATGGCGATGGCGTCGACCCAGGGCAACATTTCCTCTAGCACTTCGGGGACGATGGTATTGAAAGCGAAGCGGTCACCAAAAATGAGATGATCCGGATCGTGTTTCCGGTTTGCCTCCCCCATCACGCGAAAATACTCGCGTGCAATGACTCGGAGGAAGGCAAGATCGCGTGCTTTCGCGTCATCCCCCTTCCAGGTTTTTAAGAATTCGGCGTAGGCCTTGCGGCCCGGAGCATCGGCTGGCAGATCTCGGGTGAAGTCCACCCAGTTCTTGCCGACGGAATTCTTCAGCGGCCAGGCCCCGAGATCGGTCCAGTAGTAGCCGATCAGGTTTGGGTTGTCGCGGTTCTGAAGACAGGTCTGCTTGACCAGCGCTGTCAGTTTCTGCTGCTCTCGGGAATCAAAGATGTCGATGAAGCGGAAACTCCCGCCTTTGCCGCGATACGTCGAGATGGGAACGTAGTTGCGACCTTCCACGTAGGGCATGTCTTTCTTGAGTTCAGTCGGACACCCGTACCCGTAGGCGTTGAACCCGAGATTCTTTAAGGCCTTCGAGACAGCGTTGTACTTAGTACGCAGACTCCGGTTCGTTGTATGAGTGATCCCGTGAGCAAAGAAAGGCTTTCCCTCGGGTGTGATCAGCCAGGTGCGGCCTTCGATCTCAGCAAGCCCAATGGATCGCGTACTTGGCCTTTTTGCATCCTGAGCGTTGGCGGCCACCACTGACAGGACCAACGCAATGCAAGTGAAAGAGAGATAGCTTCCGATCGTTTTTGTTTTGTTCACGTTGGTTACCATTGTTTTGTTCATGTGTTGTTCGGCTTTTTCCCGCATTTATTCGGAGAAGATTCTTTCCAAAATGACTTCCCGGACTTCCATCACCTGAGTGCCGGGCATCCGATCTGCCGAGAGAACCAGCTTCGTTATTCCTCGATTTATTTCCATTTTTCCGAGTTGGAGGGTTGCCCAGGGTTTCTCCAACTCGCCGGAACGGGGTGCTCGATCGTGATTAGGAAAGAGAGCTGGGTCGAAAGCCTGATCAATGACAGCCGTGCGTTCGACCTCGTTCACCTTGATGCGGATTTGCGATCCAATATCTTTTGCTGCGCAGGTGTATCTCACGGCAACGCGGTATTCGCCTGATTCCACCACATGGATATCCCAGGTGATCTTGTCATCAGGCTCAACCCAGTTGACGATCCAGTCATGATGAAAACCTTTGCCATGAAACCTTAACGCTCCGCTCAGTGTCGATTGCACCGCATGCAGATGAGTGATCGGAAACTGGCGATATCCACAAGGAATAAGTGATTCCATTTCCCAGTTTTCCGATACGTCTGCGAACCACTTTTGATAGGCGGTCCGATGTCGTTGCTGTTGTTCGGGAAACTCCTGACTGATGTCTTTCTTCTGGCCAGGATCCTCAACTAAGTCAAAGAGGGATTCCTCTTTCGTTGTGAGGACGTATCGGTAACGGAGGCTTCTGGCCGCACCGTTGGGTAGTTGTAGCTTGTTCGCCCAATAGCGGTGGGTAAAAATCATCCGGTCGCTGGGAGCGGTTTCTTCATTCAAAAGCGATGCTTTGAGGCTAAGCCCATCCAGCTGGAGACTGTCGGGGACTTCGATATCGCAAAGATCCGCCAGTGTTGGCAGGAGATCGATGTGAGCGGCGAGTCCATCGACAACGCGATGAGGTTTGATGTGACCGTTCCAACGCACGAAGAGTGGGACGCGCACGCCGCCTTCGTCAACCTGCCCTTTGTGGCCCTTCATGCCGCCGTTGTAGCGTTCGCGCGTGTTGGGCCCGTTGTCGGTAAGGAAAAGAACGATGGTGTTCTCTTGGAGGCCGAGCTCTTCCACTTTCTTTAGAAGACGGCCCATGTTGTCGTCGATGTTCTCAACCATCCCGTAGAGCGTCGCGGTCTTCACGTCCAGGCCGCGGGCTTTGTATTTGTCGTAGTAAGAATCTGGAACCTGATAGGGCGTGTGGGGAGCGTTGTAAGGGATATAGCAGAAGAACTTCTCGTTGCGATTGGCTTCGATCCACTCTATCGCCTTGTTGGTCAAGACGTCGGTGATGAAACCTTCGGTTTCGATCATCCCACCATTGTGCTCCAGGACTGGATCGAAATAGTTTCCAATATGCCCAGCGCAAAACCCAAGGAACTCATCAAACCCCTGTCCATTTGGGTTGTATGGATAGTGTTCCCCGTTGTGCCATTCCCCGAATAGTGCGGTGTTGTAGCCGTTGGCTTGGAATAGCTCCGCAATGGTGGTTTCTTCGGACCGCATGATCTCCAGGTTGTTGGAGACGTTCACCGTACCGGTTCGGATGTGATAACGGCCGGTCAACACACTGGCCCGGGTCGGGGCACAGAGAGGCGAAACGAAGAAGTTCTTGAAGCGTGCGCCTTCATTCGCCAATCGATCCAAGTGTGGTGTATCGATCAACGGGTTGTTATGCGAACTCACATCCCCATAGCCTTGGTCATCCGTCATCACCAGAATCACGTTGGGCCGATTGTCCAGTTCAGCGGACTGAGCCGTAGCACTGGCCAGTGCAAAAATCATGAAGGTGATGTAACTCGTAATTCTCGTAACGATCTTGTTATGCATTTGTGTTCTGACTTGTGTGGACTTCATGAAATGGTTTGTTCTGTGAAAGGGACAGTCGGGGACTGAGCCACATTAGCGATTTGATTCCTGCAAGAGGAGCTTTCGCTGGCAGGCAATTGCTCGGTAATACTTAATCGTCTCGTGGGGTGTCTGAGTAATTCGTCATTTGAACTCCTTGTCCATCCACTTCGAGACCCGTTGATTGGCGGCCCTCATCAGATCCACGTTCTCTGTGTCCGGCTTTTCCATTTCGTCAAGCAGTCCATATCTCCTCCCTGTGTTCCGCTGGTAGGCGCCACACAGATGGAAGCCGATACAACCCGGATTCTGATGCAAGGCCGCCAGAGTCTCTGCGTACCAATGGCCGTTGTTTGGGGTGAATTCACCCGGCTTCGTCTGCCATTTGATTTTGGCGGCATCAGCCAGCAGCACGGGCTTTCCGGTCTTCTTATGCCACTCGTCGAGATGCTGCACGGGAATGCGGAAATCCTGAAACGAAAGCACGTCGACAAAGGGCTGCGCGGCATTGATCACCTCCATCGCAATCGGTGCGTTTGCCTCGTAGCGATCTCCCAGAATCAAGTGATGCTTGTCGTAACGACGAATGGCATCATGTATCGTCTTGTAGTAGCAGTTTGCCAGTTCGCTTAGTTCTTTTCGTCCCTTCTCTGTCTTCAACCGCTCGGGATCAAAGATTGGGCCTCGCCATTTGTTATCTGGCCTGTCGTGAGTCCATGTCGGACAGTCGCTGTAGAAATAGCCAATGAGGTTCTTTTCGTCCGCCAGCTCCGCGCAGTGAGAGCGTGCAACATAGTCCACCCATTCCTTCCAGTCTTCACTGCGGAAGTCGTAGTGGACGGTATGCTTCTCCCATTGATGCGATTCGGTGAACGGGAGCAAATGGCAATACGGCATGTCCAGTGCGCGATACTCGTCAACGGTAAAGGCACGTGAATGCCGCCACTTTCTGACGGTCACCTCCTGCACCCAACCGACGGTGTTGAATCCCCATGCCTTCAAATTTGGCGCAACAGACTCCTTAATCCACCGAATCGTGCTGCCGCCATACTTTTCACGCCAAATGTCGAGATTCTCAGGGTACCGAAGGCTCGCTGGATCAATGTGGTTCAACCCCATCGAGAAGAACGGGGCTCCTTGTGGTGAAATCAACCACCAGTGATCTTTGCGTTTGCCGAGCGTGAAGAAGCCGCTCGGGTCCTTCTGAGTTGTTTTCACTTCGGACGCGCGTGCAGGATTCAGCGAAGGCGTGGCGGCCAAGCCACAGCCAACCGAAAGGCCGCTGCGAAGGAAACTTCTTCGTGGAATCTTAGTCATGATCAGTCTTTGCTCCGTACGAGAACTCTCAATTGATCCACACCTCGATGAGGATTGACGTTGACGCTCAAGCCAACTGTCTTCATATCTTGGGAGACCGTCACTTCGTCTGCCGACAAGCCTCCGAACTTGTCTGGATTGGGATTCTCAACACGAATGCGCGGTTCGAGGCCGCGATACTGTTTGCTCGCCACTGGATAGCGCATTCCGTCTCGTCCGACAATCGAATCGCTGACGGTCAGCTGATCTGCCTCACAGACTATTCCAACGATCTCTTGGTCAAATTTAATGACACCTTGGACTGGTGAGGGTTGAGCCGATCGGAAATGTAAGAGGTAGCTGTCGACTTTCGTTCCTGCGGGAATGACCTGACCAGTGTCACCGAAGACACGATAGTTGCCGGGCGCCGCCAGCGTGACTGGGATATCATGCTGAAGCACAACACCGCTCTGCTCGGGAATCACTTCGATCCAAGAACTTGTTGGGCGCTTTAAATCGGAAGCGGATACCGTTTCCTTCAGCCGCATGTTTCCCTGCAAGAAAGTGAGGCCAAGGTCGCTCCGCTGCCTGGTTCCCAAGATTCCATGACTGGACCGAACGGGGATCCTCTCTGTTCCCATTCCTTCGACATCACCGACCTTCCATCGAATCGCCTGCCCCTCTTCGATTCGAATACTCTCCGCGGATCGATTGCTCGAATCTTCACGCGGAAAGACCTCGACCAGACCTTCAATGACGTGAACCTCTGTTTGACGGCCATTCTCAACCCTAAGCCCAAACTCCGTTCCCAAGTCAACGACTTCTGCCTCATCGGTCACGATAGTGAAGCCGATCGCTTCCTCAGGAATCCTCGCGACCAGATTGCCGGAAGACACGTGCAGCAAGTCCGTGCTCTTCAGCTCAAAAACTGATGGCCCCCGAAGTGTGACCCGGGCGCCTCGGTTGAACTCCAACTCCACGATTCCGGCATCTAACCGAAAGCGACCCTTCTCAAGTAAAGCACCGGGCGTAGGATCAATATCACGCCAATTCGCATCAAGCGAAGTGACCAACCGCGCTACCGGAACTCCCACCTCGGTGGAGACAACAGATGTTGGCGTTTTTTGATCAAAGAGACTCCATTGCATCACCGCAAAAAGGGCGACGGCGGACAGGGATGCTGCGGCTACGGCAAAACCGTATAGAAAACTCTTGCGAGACGATTGCTT
>NVWB01000253.1 GCA_002733575.1 Blastopirellula sp.
TGTGCATGCAGTTGCCAACCTGGTGCTAAGTATGCTGACGGAGGAGATGCCAGTGTCGACGCATTACAAAGCTATGGTCGCAGTATCGGCATCGCGTTTCAAATTGCAGATGATCTTCTAGATGTGGTCGGCGACGAATTGGAAACCGGCAAATCGCTAGGAACCGACCTTGAAAAACAGAAGCCCACGCTGCCTGTGATTCATGCGTTAGATCAAGCCAATCCAGAACAGCGGCAACAAATCATCGATGTGCTATTAGGGCCTGCCGAAGATCGTGCCGCCGGTTTGCAGCCTTGGCTAGACAAATTTTTGTCCCTTGAATATGCAAGAGACAAAGCAGATGCCTATATTCAACAAGGCTGCGATGCATTGAGTATTCTTCCAGATAGCGAAGCAAAAAATACCCTGCTAACGCTCGCAGGGTTTGTGATCAAGCGGTCTTGCTAGTAGGCTCTTCTTTCAAAAAGTTACAGCCAAAAGGCTACAGCACTACACTGCTTCAATATGAATTCCACGGCGGATTCGTTCTTTACGACGAGCATTGTCCATCATGTTCGCTACTTCTTTGACATTCTCAATGCCGTCGATGACTAACACAGGGTGCGTTCGATCACTCGAAGTGATTTTGATAGTACCCACGTTAAACATACGGTCAAGAAGTCCCTGTTCAAACGCTACGTCATCGATATCAATCACTTCAAGACGATCCGTGGTACGCCTGAGAATGCCTTTCTCATGGATAAATCGCTGGGTGGTCAGTTCGTATTTAACACCCATCTTCTTCAAACCGAGTCGCAAACCAAGCACAATCCAAATGAGAACCACGCCCCCAATGACCCAAGGGAGAATCGAATAGGGAACAAGGAAACTCCCAATCACAGCAGCAACTGAGAGAACGCCAAACATGGCAAATAGGCCATACATGTCTTTGACAGAGTAATCTCCGGTCCAAAGCTGCTCTTCAGGATCATCCTGTCGGCTGTCATTTCGATCAGCGCCAATCTTTTCGGCAAAATCTTCCTTCGTCATCCTATCTACATCCTGAAAGAGGGTACGGTAATTTGTTACTAGTTCTTTTACGGTTTGTTATTCGCACAGTAGCGCCATATATTGGCAACTTTGCCAAAACAAACGGTCGACCGTATTATAGCTACTTCTATCGAGCATGAAATGGTCTAAGTTCAATGAGACAAATCTTATTCAAATTGAACTATCCTCGACGTAATTTGTGGTATATTAGAGGCTATTCAGGCCAGAGTTACCACTAAGCAACACCCTCTGGCATCCTATTTTTATTGAGAATCGACTATGCGTTGCCCTTTTTGTCGCGCTGATAATGATAAAGTGATTGACTCCCGAGCCAGTCAAGACGGGTTCTCGATCCGTCGACGGCGTGAATGTCTTACTTGTAAACGCCGCTACACCACGTATGAACGTGTCGAAGAGATGGCGATCAAAATTATCAAAAAGGACATGGTCAGAGAACCTTTTAAGCCTGAGAAAATCAAAAAAGGGCTCGCATTAGCCTGTTGGAAGCGGCCGATCAGCGAAAGTCAAATCGAAGATATCGTCTCGGCAGTTGAAAGCGAAATCTATGCCGAATGCGAAGGTGAAGTCAACAGCGACTTCATCGGCGAACTGGTAATGAAGCATCTACACCGGGTTGACCAGGTCGCTTTTGTCCGCTTCGCTAGCGTTTATCGAGAGTTCAAAGACGTCCACGATTTTGTCGATGAATTACAACCGATGCTGCAAGATAAAAAAAAGCAGTCGTAGCTCCAATCCTCAACTTCTCCGAAAATTCTAACAAATAACGACACTTCTCGGTGAACTCCACCAGATACTCCTTGCTACAATTTCTAAATACAGTGAATTATTATGCGGAATAAATAATCCTCAAGCAAACAGAAAATAAATCACGCCAAGACGCAAAGGCGCAAAGAAAGTGTGAAGCAAAACCTCTTCGCGGCTTCGCGTGAGAATCTTTTTTTGACAAGATAAACATGATCAACAAGATAAAATGTGAACCCCATCTCTCTGTTTTCTCTGTGCCTTGGTGGTAACCTCTCTCTCTCTCTCTTCTTCCTTCCTTTGCGTCTTTGCAGCTACGGCGTGAGACATCTTTTGAAGGAATCTATGGTGATGATTTGAAGTTCGGTGAAGGTTTTTATGCCGACATTATTGCCGGGTATAAGGTTGAAAGCGGTGGGATTCACCGAGAAGTGTCACAAATAACGCTCCTCAATACTAAAACTTACTCCTTTTTGAATACCTCGCTTGACAAATACAGACAGGTCTGTATGTTTTAGGTATGAACAGTGCAGGAACGAAAAAATCGGCAGCCCGTCAGCGGATTATTGAAACAGCAGAGAAGTTGTTTTATGCCGAAGGTATTCGTGCAGTAGGAATCGACCGCATCATCGCAGAGGCAGAAGTTGCCAAGATGACACTGTACAACCACTTTGGCTCTAAAGATGATTTGATTTTAGCTGTGCTTGAGTACCGGGAAGAACAATTTGATCGTTTCCTTGAAACTACGATGCAGAAGTTCACGAACTCTGGTATGGATCGACTCGAAGCATTTTTTGCTACGTTAAAACAATGGTTTGAAAGCAAAGGATTTCGGGGCTGTTCATTTATTAATGCAGCAGTCGAACTGGCAGAATGCGAACATCCCGCATCACTTTTTGCTGCACAACACAAGCGTACTTTCCAGTCGATGATCCAAGAGATTGTCACCGAGATTGCAGGATCAAAAGCCGACTCGGTTGCTCCTGCAATCACCTTGCTGATAGAAGGTGCCATTGTAACTGCCATGATGCAACGCAATTCCAACTCTGCCGATGTGGCACTCGAAGCAGCTTTGGCACTTTTACCCAAAAAAAGAAAGAAACAGAAGTAACCTCTTTTATTTACCCGCATCGTACTATACAGACCTGTCTGTTTGGTTTGGCAAATTTCAACCCATTTCACTTTTTCTATTTTTTGAATCGAAGGAACTTAATAATGCAACGATTAAATGCCGTGAACCCTGAAACTGCCCAAGGACGTACTAAAGAACTTCTTAACAATGTCAACGAAGCGTTTGGCATGATACCCAACACTGCCAAAGTAATGGCCAATTCGCCCGCAGTATTGGAGAGTTTCCTCAGCTTCACTCAGGCCATGGGAAGCGCCAGTATTGGAGAGAAACTTTACAATCAAGTCAAACTATCAACCAGTGAAACTAACGCATGCAACTACTGCACATCGATTCTCAGTGCGGTTGCCCCAAGTGCTGGTCTTTCAGCAGACGATATCCTGGCAGGCCGGACTTCGAGTTCCGAAGATCAACGCACCGATGTCGCATTAAAATTTGGCGAAGCGGTTCTGGAAAGCCGTGGCAAAGTCACTGAAACGCAACTGAAATCAGTCAGAGCCGCAGGTTTCAACGATGCCGAAATTGTGGAAATTGTCACGAGTGTCGTGTTAGGTTGCTTTACGAACTTTTTGAACAACGTGGCAGATACCGAACTAGATGTTCCACAAGCAGAGCCTATCACTGAAGGTGCAGCGTGTGCCAGCGGAACTTGCAGTACGCATTAGGTTTGTTCACAGAATACTCGCAGTGTTCTAGTTTTAGCTGAAGTTCACTGCGAGTTGTTTTTCATCACAATCCATTCATCAAGGAAATGAGTCGTGCCATCACCAACAGACATTCGTCCTCCATTTTCGCTTGAAACGGCAACAGCCAAAGTACGTCTCGCTGAAGACGCGTGGAACTCTCGTGACCCTGTGCGGGTTTCCCTGGCGTACTCTGAAAATTCAGAGTGGCGAAATCGTGATCAATTCGTTCAAGGGCGAGCCAATATCCGTCAGTTTCTCAGCCATAAATGGGAGAACGAACTCGATTATCGACTCGCCAAATCACTTTGGAGTTTTTCGGATAATCGTATCGCTGTCCGATTTCAATACGAGTATCACGATGACAAAGATCAGTGGTTTCGCGCCTATGGCAATGAGCTATGGGAGTTTGACGAAGAAGGGCTGATGAAACGACGTGAAGCGAGTATCAACAATGTTCTCATTCATTCACACGAAAGAAAATTCCACTGGCCTGCACCAGGGCCACGACCATCCGATGATGCGGGAATAGATACCGTTCGATAACTGACTTTTACTCGTCGAAATACACATAAAATACCGTTAGCTCAGGAAACCAACGATGACACAATTTCCCAGCGATATTGCCTTTACGCCTGCCGTTAAAGAAATTCAAACCGAAAAAGGTTCGCGTGCTGCCTATTCCAAGGTCGAACAGAACCGTGGTTGGCAGACAACCGTAACGCCAGAATTGAAGGAGTATCTTTCAGGCTTGGACATGTTCTATCTAGGCACTTCCAATGCCGCAGGTCAGCCCTATGTGCAGTACCGTGGTGGCTCGCCAGGGTTCCTCAAAGTCATCGACGACAAAACACTCGGGTTTGCCGATTTCAGTGGCAATCGGCAGTACATCTCGCTGGGAAATCTCTCGGAGAATTCAAAGGCATTTATCTTCCTGATGGACTATGCCAATAGTCGGCGGATCAAACTCTGGGGCACCGCACATGTGGTCGAAGAGGACTCTAAACTGATAGAATCGTTACGAGACCCTGATTACCCTGGAAAAGTCCAACGGGCCATCGTGTTCAACCTTGAAGCCTGGGACGTCAATTGCCCGCAGCACATCCACAAACGCTTTGCACAGCGAGACGTGGCCCCGGTGATCGAAGGCCTGCAAAATCGAATTCAAGAGCTTGAAACCAAACTCGCTGAATACGAACAACAAGATTCATCAACAGACAACTAGAGACAAGTTAGAAACATTACAGTCGGCAGTTGGCAATTTGGGTCTCTAGAATTGCAGAAGCCCCGAGAACTTCCAGCTTCTCCATGGCGTCAATCACTTCTTTGCGGCGAACCATGACCCGTACGGCACACCAAGCGTCATCTTCTAATGAGTTGACCGTAGGTGAGTTAAAGCCAGGCGTGATCTCTTCGGCATCGGCCAGTTTTTCACGTGGGATATTGTATTCCAACAGTGAATAACTGCGGGCAATGACCACGCCTTCTAATCGCCGCACGACCCTATCTGCAAGGTCGGCATGGCGTTGTTCTTTATTTTGAATCAACACGGTTTCATAGCGGCCAATGTCTTCTAAGATGCGTAATCGATTGGCGGCCAGTGTGCTGCCGGTTTCCACTAAGTCGACAATCGCATCGGCAATGCCTAGAGAGATCATCACTTCGACTGAACCAGAAAGATTTACCGTGTGGGCAGTTGCGTTATGCTTGGCCAGATAATCTTCGGTCACATTCGGAAAGCTGGTTGCAATCCGTTTGCCATCTAACTCGCTGGCACTTTTATAGGGTGCATCTTCTGGTACACAAAACGAAAGTTTGCAGCCACCTACGCCTAATGCCAAACGTTCGGTCACATCGGCTCTGGATTCACAGATCAAGTCACTTCCGGTGATGCCCATGTCGATGGCCCCTTCGGCACATAATACGGGAATGTCATCGGTTCGGAGGAATGTGATATCGACGGGCACTTCACGCACTCTTGCAAACAAGCTGCGATTTTGCCTACGGAAGCTCAGCCCTGCATCTTTTAACAAATCGGTGGCTAAGTCTGACAATCGCCCTTTACTAGGGATTCCAATACGAAGGTTTTCCATGGTTCAAAAAATATTCTGCGTAAAAATTAGGTGAATGTTTTAAACTGATAGGGTAATAATCGAAGTGAGAAGCATTGGCTAATTTGATCTGGCCGCTTTTTCATCGATGCCCGAAATTCCAAATCGGCGGGCAAGTTCAGCTTCGACTTCGGCCAAGGCGATCTCTTTGTGCCCTAACATCACAAACAGGTGATAAATCAGGTCTGCGGACTCGTAGATCAAATGATCGCGTCCCTCGGTTCCTGGTTCGCCGGCAGCTTCTACCACTTCAGCAGCTTCCTCGGTGATTTTTTCACCAATTTTTTCTACCCCGCCGTTGAATAGTTTGGTGGTGTACGATTTTTCAGGAGGGTTCTGTTTTCGGTCCTCGATCACCGCCATCAACTGGGCAAGTACCGCAGAAGATTGTGGTTTTGGACTGTCAGACATAGTGATCGGCTCTCGATTATTGCGGTTAGCGAAATAGGACAAACTTGACAAGTGGGCTGTGAAGCGACCCTATAAACAGTTTATTCTAATCAGAGAGACGCTTTTGGAGAATTGCCATGAGCTTATTGTAGGCCAATTCTAATCAAATCTTTATCTTAACACGCCGGATATTCAGTAAAGATGGGCAACCAAGACCCTAATTTTAACCAATGTTGGTTTTTAACAGGCCCTACCGCCAGTGGAAAAACGTCTGTCGCCATCCCTTTGGCACAGCAAATCAACGCCGAAATCATCTCGCTAGACTCCATGGCCCTGTATCGCCAGATGGATATCGGCACCGCTAAACCAACACCGGCGGAACAAGCACAGGTTCCTCATCACCTGATCAATGTGCTGAATCCCGACGAAGAATCGAGCATTGCGTTCTATATTGAACAGGCGGCCCAAGCCAAACTTGAAATAGAAGATCGGGGCAAACAAGTATTGTTTGTCGGCGGAACGCCCCTTTATCTCAAGGCCCTTTTGCGGGGGATGAACGAAGGCCCGGCGCCTGACCCTGAGTTTCGTGCAGCGGTTGAAGCAGAAGTAAAAACAATCGGCCCCGCTGCTTTACACGAGCGGCTTAAAAATGTTGATCCACTCTCGGCGGCCCGCATTCATCCGAATGATGTGCGGCGGGTGATTCGTGCGTTGGAAGTCTATCATGCAACCGGACTGCCCATCAGCCATACGCAGCTTGATTTTGACGAAGGGTACACAGCGGCTGAAACCAAAGTGTTTGTACTCAACTGGCCACGAGAGCAAGTTCACAAAAGAATCAATGCCCGTGTGGATGCCATGTTTGAAGCAGGCTTAGTGGAAGAAACCCAAGGGCTGCTAGAAGAATATAAGGCTCTAGGAACCACCGCTCTGCAAGCGGTCGGTTATCGGGAAGTGATTGAACATTTGGAAGGTAAAATCGATCTGGCCGAAGCAATCAATCAAGTGAAAGCCCACACCCGGCAGTTTGCCAAACGCCAATGCACCTGGTATCGCAGTATGGAAGAATGTCGGTATATCGATTTGACAACAACGCTTGATCCTATCGAAATTGCGAATCAGATTGTTCAAGATGCGAGTGTCGAGCAATAAAAAACGGCCAACAGTTTGAACTGATGGCCGGTGTATTATTGCAAATATGTAGGTCAGTGCTGTGCCTGACGGAGATTGAGAACCGATACCACTTCATAGTCAGGCACAGCACTGACCTACGTCAATATCCTAGGCACACCGTAACGTGCATCCTCTTGTTGACTTCGTCAACCCAGTTTGCGAGCAAACTGGGCTACCCAATTTTGAAGTTACGTTCAGTTTGATTAGCGGTTTGACTTTTTACCGGCGTCAAGTATCTGCGAGTTCGAGACCGAGTTGCCAAGGCTGTCGAACTTATCAAACGTCCAAACAACTTTTTTGCTCTTCGGTTCAAGCTCGATTAATAGCGGTTGTCCGGGGCCTGCGTGACAGTTGCCGATCATGTAGTTACCGTTGGGCAGTACTTCTAATGTCGTGACCCAGGCCAAGGTGATGTTGGGCAATTCTTTTTGCTCGATCTTCCACACGATTTCTTTTGCAGGATTGACTTCGAGGACGCTGTGCCCGTTACCTGTCGCGACTAGTGTGTTGCCGTTTGCTAAGCGAACTGCTGCAAAGCTGGAATTGCCAAATGAGTCTGGACCATGTCCGCCCTTTTTCTCTTTACCAAACATGGGCACGGGAAACTCCCAAACCACTTTGCCTGATTTGCCATCGTACTCACGAATGACTCCGTCGCCTTCGTGGCTTACCAGATAGTTTCCGGTCGAAAGCTTTCTGGCCAAGCGAGTATCTTTGTGAGGGTGAGGATGATTGACTTTTAGTTTGATTTCTTTTTGAATCTTTCCTTTACGATTGACTTCAATAATTCGCCCTACGCCAGACTCGGCAATCATCACGTTGCCACCGGCTAGTGGTTGAAAGGCATGAACTTCAATTCGTTGACCCAGGTTGCCATTTTGCGTGGACGAATCGTATGTCCAAACCACTTTTTTGGTTTTAGCGTCAATCTCTACGACTTTGTTGCCGCCTTGTTGAACCATGATGTTGCCGTTGTCTAAGACATGGATATCATGAATCCCACCCCAGGGCATGTCCCATTCGACTTTGCCTTGGGCATCAAATATCTGAAGCTTGCCGCCCCCTTGAGTGATCAAACGATGTTCGGCCAGTAGATTGGCTGAAAATGCAAACAGGCAAACAAAAGAGAAAGCAAATAACATGCGGCGGTTCATGGGGTTCTCCGATCAGAAACAAAAAAGAGGGGATTGGGATCTATATTAGCTGACCCATCGGCGCATGCAATCGACGGAGAAGGAAATAAGAGAATTCAGATGAAGAATCAGCAAAGAAGCGAAAAGAATCTAAGGGCAGCGCGAAAAGAAACTCAAAAACTGGTCCGTTTCTATAGTTCCGACTCGCTCAAAACGCTTTCATCTACAAAAATGGGCAACTGGGGAACGCACGTCACCGCAACCGCAATGGCATCCGATGGTCGTGCATCAATCTCAATTAGTTCGCCATCGACCTTGATTCGCAGGTTCGCAAAATAGGTGCCTTCTTGAAGATCAGAGATCACCACGCTATCAAGTTCGCCGCCCATTTTCTCGACAATGTGAACCACTAAGTCGTGCGTTAATGGGCGTGGCGGTTCAAACGCTTTAATCCGACGATGAATCGAAGTCGCTTCAAAGATGCCGATCATGATCGGAAATTGACGATCTCCGTCTATCTCTTTCAAGTAGATGACTTGTTGATCATTGATTTCGCTGATAATAATCCGCGAGAGCTCCATCTGAACCGGCATGTTTTCAACTCACGAAAGATTTAATTGATAGGGAATAGACTCTGCACAGAAATCCATTATAGCAATGAACTTCATTTGTACAGAGTGGAACTGGTTAAGTTACGAATAAGCGTCTACGACTGACGAAGTTTCTCCAGGGCGGATTGCACCGTGACTAGGTCTTTCTTGGCAGTTTCAAGGCGTTCTTTTTCTCGTTGAACCACTGCGTCTGGCGCTCGTTGCACAAAACTTTCGTTAGACAGTTTTTTCTCAATGCCTGAAATTAGCCCGATCAGTTTCTGCTCTTGCTTCTCATTTCGATCAATCTCGGCTTCCACATCTATGAAATCTTTGAGGTCGACGTAGATCTCCATTCCATGAACATCAATGCGTGCATTCGTCTCAGGCACAGAAACCGAATCTCCCCAGCCAGTGCTTTTGGCATTGGCCATCGAAGCAAAGTAGGGCTGCATCACCTCTAACAGTTCAACCGTCGGTTGATCGCAACGGATGACGAATTCGATATTCTCTTTTGGGGCGATATTTTGGCGGCTGCGAATTTCTCGTAAACTGCCCAAGGTCTCCTGGAATATGGCAAATTGTTTTTCAATTTTTTCATCTTGCCAATCTGCAGAAACTTCTGGCCAGCTTGCCAGCATGATGCTCTCAGTTGCTTCGGTGACTTCCGCCAGCCCGCGTGATGGAGCAATGTTGCTTAATGCTTGCCAGATTTCTTCGGTAATGAATGGCGTAATCGGGTGCATTAATCGCAACAGACAATCGAGAACATAGACGATCACTCGCTGGGCAATAGGGCGTTGAGTTTCATCTTGAAATCGTTCTTTTAAAATCTCAACATAGAAACTACAGAACTGATCCCAGGCAAAATCATACAATGCACGGGCAGCATCGGCGTAACGATAGTTTTCCAGACAGTCGGTGATTTCCGCCGTAACTGCCGAGAGCCGACTTAATATCCACAGATCTTCGAGTGCCAAATCTTCTTTGGCGACCGGAGCAGGCTCAAAACCTTCCAAGTTGATCATCGTGAATCGAGCGGCGTTCCATACCTTATTGCAGAAGTTTCGCCCGAGTTCAAAGCGTTCACTAACAATCGCCCCTTTGGGTAGAGCGATGTCTTCTTCGGACTCGGCCCATTGGGTTGAGAATCCTTTCTTACACGATTTACATTTAACGACCGCCAGTTTTTGATTCTTTTTGGTTTGCTCGATCAATGTTTCACAGTGAGGGCACTCATACTGGACCGGCATGCGAACGTCTTGCGTTTCGGTCGTTAGATGGGCAAGCACAAAGCGTAAGGCATCGGCTCCAAAGTTATCCACCACATCATTCGGATCGATTCCATTTCCCTTCGATTTTGACATGCGAATGCCGAGACCATCGAGAATCGTCGGGTGAATAAAGACTTCACGGAACGGAACTTCGCCCATGTTGTTTATCCCGGCCAGTACCATACGAGCAACCCACAGCGTGATGATATCTCGGCTGGTGATCAGCGTGCTGGTTGGGTAATAGTATGCCAACTCGGGTGTTTTCTCTGGCCAGCCTAGCGTTGAGTGTGGCCAAAGCGCGGAACTGAACCAGGTATCCAATACATCTTGCTCACGAACGAAACCGAGGTCTTCGAAGCGTTTCGAAATTTCAGCATCGTCATCTTGAATACAAACCAGAATCACCGAATGGGGCAGTTTAACCTTTTCTGCTCCTTTGACGGTTCCAGTTTTCTCTGCCGCTTCGCGTTCAACATCTCGCTCAACTTGATATTTAACTTTGCCGTTTTGAACATCTGCGTCGGCATCAAGAATTGCGACCAACTTATCGTGATCAGCTTCTGTTAGGCAAGTTTGTGCCCAAATCGGAATTTGATGTCCCCACCATAACTGGCGGCTAACCGGCCAATCACGTTTTTCGCTAAGCCAATCCAAGTAGCCATTTGCGTACCGTTTTGGGTAGATCTTGACCCGACCATCGGAAACCGCATCCATCGCACTTTGGGCCAATTCATCCATGCGAATAAACCACTGATCGACCAAGTAGGGTTCAATCGGAGTTTTACTGCGATCAGAATGGCCTAGCTCGATTTCTCGATCTTCAATCTGAACCATGAGATCAGCCGCTTCTAAATCGGCAACTACATTCTTGCGAGCTTCGTAGATCTTTTGTCCTTGATATTGGCCCGCGTTTTCATTCAATGTGCCTTCAGGGTTCAAGATATTGATCATCGGTAGATCATTGCGGATGCCCACTTCGTAATCATTCGGATCATGGGCAGGCGTAATTTTAACGCAACCAGAACCTAATTCAGGCTTGGCCCATTCGTCGGTGATTAAAGGGATCTCACGCTCGATCAATGGAACGATTAAGCTCCGTCCATCGTTTGCCATATCACGCAATAATTCTAATTGAGGCAACATCGTAGTCCGACGTTCGGCGATGGCGTCAATCTGTTCTTGAATGCCTGTCTTGTCTTTGTCGGAAGCTTCGGTCAATCGTTCACGCAATTCCCTATCTAACTTAGCAAACGCCGCTGCTGGATCAGGGTGAACGGCAACCGCGGTATCACCCAACATGGTTTCAGGGCGAGTCGTGGCGATGGTGACCCGCGTTGGTTCGCCCGGCTTAGGGTCAACGACTGGATATTCAAAATGCCAGAAGTGCCCGTCGACGGTTTCGTGAAAGACTTCGTCGTCGCTGACCGTGGTCTGTAGAAAGGTATCCCAGTTGACGAGGCGTTTGCCCTTGTAGATCAACTTCTTTGAAAACAGATCGAAGAAGGTCATACGAACTGCTTTGGCACAAACGGGGTCGAGCGTGAACCGAGTTCGCTCCCAGTCACAACTACTGCCTAACCGTTTAAGCTGGCCGATGATACGTGTTTCGTATTGATCTTTCCATTTCCAGATACGGTTGATCAATTCTTCACGACCAAGATCATGACGCGACAGCCCTTCTTCCTCTAAGATACGTTTTTCGACAACTGCTTGTGTGGCGATACCTGCATGATCTGTGCCTGGCATCCAGAGTGCGTTATAGCCTTGCATGCGTTTGAATCGCATTAAGGAATCTTGCAGTGTTCCGTTTAACGCATGCCCCAAATGCAACGCGCCTGTGACATTGGGCGGAGGAATCACGATCGTGAACGGCTCTTTGTTGGGGTCAGGCTCACTATGAAAGTAACCCTGCTTTTCCCAATTCTCGTAAATTCGCGGTGCGGCTTCAGCAAAATCAAAACGATTAGGTAAATCCTTGGCACTAAACGTCACGGTTTTATCTTTCCAGCGATAAATAGTAGTTCAAAATGAATTCTGTCAATGAGCGTTAAGCAAACAGTTTATTTATGCTTGCTCATCTTTATTTAGTTTGTATTCAATGGCATCGACCAGAGCGTTCCAACTGGCCTGAATGATGTTTTCACTCACGCCGATAGTTCCCCATACATCGGTGCCATCGGTGCTTTCGATGGTGACCCGAGTCCGAGCGGCTGTTCCTGCTTCGGAATTGACCACCCGAACTTTGTAGTCAACCAGGCTCATGTCGCGTAGCGCAGGAAATGAGCCGTTGAGCGCCTTGCGAAGTGCGGCATCCAACGCATCGACAGGGCCATCGCCTTCGCCCACTTCGTGCCGAAGATCACCGTCTACTGTTAGTTTAACCGTGGCTTCGGTGGTCAGAGCCAAGTCTTCGTGTGCGACTTGATCTTCCACTTCTACGTGATACTTGATGGGTTCAAAATGTTTCTTGAACGTCCCGGCGACTTTCTTAACTAGCAAGTCAAACGAGGCTTCTGCGGCTTCAAATTGATAGCCTTGGTTTTCTAGATCAACGACTTGGGCCAATATCTTCGCTTGCATCTCTGGGTCATTTTGCAAATTGTGCTTCGTGGTTTTTGCCACAATGTTGGAACGGCCTGAGAGTTCACTGACTAGTACTCGGCGTTCGTTGCCTACTATCTCTGGAGCAATGTGTTCATAACTCGAAGCAGCCCGGTTGATCGCATGCACGTGCATGCCTCCTTTGTGGGCAAAGGCACTTTTGCCGACGAAAGCTTGGTTGTTTCTTCGAGCAACATTGGCAGTGTCGTAGACATAACGCGAAAGTTCGGTCAAGTGAACAATTGAGTCTTCACACAGCACATCGTAACCCTGCTTTTTCAATTTCAGGTTGGCAGCTACTGAAAGCAAGTCAGAATTCCCACAGCGTTCGCCAAATCCATTGATGGTCCCTTGAACTTGCAAGGCACCAGCATCGACGGAAGCCAAACTGTTGGCTACTGCCAAGTCGCCATCGTTATGCGTATGAATTCCAACCGGCACATCATAGGGCTTGAGTGTCTCAAGTGCAGCTTTTGTGAATTCTGTGATTTCTTCTGGCAAGCAGCCACCGTTGGTATCGCACATGACAATCATTCTGGCACCAGCTTCAGCGGCTGCACAGATAGTTTTGGCTGCGTATTTGGGATTGGCTTTCCAGCCATCAAAGAAATGTTCGGCATCGTAGATCACTTCACGACCAGAGTTGACACAATGCTTCACCGTATCGGCGATCATCTCTAAATTTTCTTCGAGCGTAACTCGCAGCACATCGGTCACATGAAAATCATGCGTCTTTCCCACGATGGTGATGATCGGCGCACCAGAGCCTACCAATGCCTTCATGCCGGGGTCATCGGCCGCTTTAATTCCTTTGCGTCTTGTCATTCCAAAAGCACAAATCTTCGCATGCTTTAAATCCATTTCTTGCACGCGCCGGAAGTATTCGGCATCCTTCTCATTCGAGAGCGGGTAACCACCTTCAATGAAATCGACACCCAATTCGTCGAGACGCTGGGTAATGAGCAGTTTATCTTGAAGTGAAAAACTGACGCCTTCTCCCTGAGCTCCATCTCGAAGTGTGGTATCGTAGATTTCGATTTTTTTCATAGTGCAAAAGCCTTGTCACAGATCGTATTGTCAATGTTGATCTATGATCATTGATTGACTGTAATTGAATTCCGTGAAAGTAAAAAATGAATGTGTGGTTTAATTTTGAATGACAATAAGTGGGTTATACGAAAAAAGCCCTGATGCCAATTTTGGCCTTCAGGGCTTTCGATGTATATTGAATACGTTTCGTTTGATCCCGTTTAGGCCTGTGCATCGCCGCTAATAATGCAGCTGCGAATAATGTCGATTTCGACCACATTGACTTCAACCACATTGAGCACGATTGTATCTCGTGATAACTCTATGGAAGAGATCAAGTTGTGGGGGCAAAGGATCATGCTGCTCTATACATATTAATTTGAACAAAAAACGGTTACGGTTAGTTTAAACGCCATAAAGCAAAGTGTCAACCGAACCTCAGTTTGAGTAATTCGGACGTTTGTCTCGATAAATACCGGTGAAAACAACATGATGTTCATGCTCAATCATCGGGGAAGCGACCATTCATTACGGATTCAAGACAAGTGGACGAGGTTCGCTGCCGGAGTCATGAAAGCGATAAATTGCAGGCAATTCTAAGCACTCTCTTCCAAATAGTCATCTTTCTCGTCTTTTTCTTCCCACAAATCCTCGTCCTCTTCTTCGGTTTCCTCTTCTCCCTCTTCGTCTTCTAACTCCGCTTCCTCGTACTCTTCTTCATCCTCTTCGTACTCGGCAGCCTCTTCCTCGACTTCATCTTCTTCCTCGTCGGATTCAGAATCGTCCTCAGCAACCTCTTCTTCGAGATCCTCTTCGTCTTCATCTAATTCCGCTGCTTCATCTTCCTCATACTCGTCCTCTTCGAGTTCTTCCTCTTCCGACGCTTCACCATCTTCGTGCTCTTCGTCAGCATATTCTGCTTCTAGTTCTTCATCTTCTGCTTCTAATTCCTCTTCGGACTCTGGCTCATCTTCATCGACCGTTTCAGCAATGGTGATCTTCGGCTTCTTACGTTTTTTGGATTTCGCACCAATATGGTCAGCCAATGATTCTTCCGCATCTTCCTCGTCTCGGATCGGGATAATCTTGTTCGTTCGTTTTTTCTTCGGCTTCGGTGGCTCAGGTGCATCCATCTGAATCGGAGCCGGGCCTCCGCCGCCTGCCTGCATCGATTCCCACTCTTCCGCCGAAATCAACACTTCGCGGGCCTGCGAACCATTATAAGGACCAACAATTCCATCTTCGGCCATGAAGTCAATCAACCGGGCTCCACGACCGTAACCTATGCCCAGATTCCTTTGCAGCAGCGAAACACTACCACGTTGTTCACTCACGATCACCGCAACGGCCTGTTCGTACAGATCGTCCCGTTTCTTCATGGTGCTAGGATCGGCCACCGCACCGTCTTCGACTTTAAGCTGCACCAATTCTTTGACAAAGTCTTGTTCGCCGGTGCTAACAAAGTCGACTACGTTGTTGATCTCTTCGTCCGAGAGATAGGTTCCCTGCCCACGTAACAGGCTACTCGTGCCTGGCCATAGGAAAAGCATATCGCCATTGCCCAACAGTTTGTCGGCACCCATTTCATCAAGCACAACCCGGCTATCAGTACGGCTGGCAACTTGGAACGCAAGCCGGGCAGGCAAGTTCGACTTGATCAAACCGGTGATTACATCGACCGTTGGTTTTTGTGTCGCTAAAATCAAGTGAATTCCAACCGCACGGCTTTTTTGTGCCAAGCGAATAATATGCTGCTCCACCTCTTTACCAGCGGTCATCATCAAGTCGGCGATTTCGTCGGCAATAATCACGATGTACGGCAAGGTTTTTGGCACACTCTCGCGGTCATCTTCCTCACCCACTTCAAGGCGTTCCATCAACTCTTCTTCGTCGAGTTGATTGTAGACGCTCAAGTGACGTACTCCGGCGCGCGCCAGTAATTGATAGCGTTCTTCCATTTTCTCGACAGCCCAGGCCAAAATTGCCTCGGCTTTTTTCATATCGGTCACCACAGGGTGCATTAAATGGGGCAGCGAACGATAGCAACTCAGCTCGACCATCTTCGGGTCGATCATCAGCATCCGCACTTCATCTGGCTTACGAGTCATCAGCATCGATGCAATAATCGCATTCAAACAAACCGACTTACCGGTACCTGTTCGCCCGGCGATCAACAAGTGAGGCAGCGAGGCCAAGTCGACGACCAGCGAATTACCCGAGACGTCTTTTCCCAGGAAAATCGGAATTTTCATCTTGTTGGCCCGACCGTTGGCCTCTTCCATCACTTCACGCAAGCGAACCATCTGGCGTTCTTCATTAGGGACTTCAATTCCCACGGTGTTTTTACCAGGAATTGGAGCCACAATCCGCACACTTGGCACACGCAGTGCGATGGCCAAGTCGTCAGAAAGACCAGTGATCTTTGAAAGACGCAAACCGGCTTCTAATTCGACTTCATATTGGGCAATTACCGGACCGGTTTCGATCTCGACTACTTTGACACTAAAGCCGAAGCTGCCGAAAGTTTCCTCAATTTTCTTGGCCTTAATACGAACTTCTTTTTCTTGTTCATCGAAAGAGAATTCATCGCTTTCAACCAACAGATCTAACGGCGGCAATTCATAGTGTACCAACTCGCCATCGTCACCAGAAGCTTCATTCAGCTCGTTCATTACCGCCAAACGGTCATCTTGCTGCTGCTGTTTTTTCGACCTGCTGTTTTTGACTGCGTA
>NVWB01000254.1 GCA_002733575.1 Blastopirellula sp.
TGGCCATCGCGGCAGCCGAGAAACCGGTTTGAATTTCGCGGCACATGACCTTCAAACTCTTACGCGGTTTGACGTATTTTTTGGGCTCGAAGTCTTTGATCTCTCCGCCAAAGTTTGCAGAAAACCCAGAGACGTTGTGTTCGACCAAGTGAGCGATACCACTTTTGCCTTGCAGTAGAGCGTCCCAGAATGCTTCCACGCCGATTCCAATCGGGCTTACCACGCCTAATCCAGTGATGACTACGTCGTTGTTCTCTGACATCGAATACTTCATTCAAGAAAATAATTTAACTGCAATGATAGTAATGATCGGAATTTGAGTCGGTCTGCCGCTATCAGATCAAGTGAAATTCGATTCTGACTATTCTGACGAATACGAAAGATGTTATCCAAACAGCTTCTCAACTCAGTGTAACGACTGAATCGATCAAGATGCAGGACTGTTTTGGGTATTTGCGTATCGCAGGGGTGATGGGAGGAATGGATAGTGGTTGGCGATTGCATCGCGTGCAGGTGATGAATTATGCCGATTATGCCGATTCCTACTGCAACCGTGAATGTTTAGATTAGACCCATCGTAAATGACTGCTGTGCAACAATTTCCCCAAGTTGTGTCGATCCATGTTCTCAACTAGACAGTGGAATTAGCTCATTTGGAAAGCAAAATGACTGAACTCGAAACAAAAAAAGCATCCATTATAAAGCACAGTCGCTCTGATTTTTCATTGTCCGAAGCTCGGAAGTCCATCAACGACTTATTTCAACCGAACCCAATCATCTATTGGGCCGATTTTATCGTTTCTTGGGGTGTGGGCATTGCTTGTTTCCGGGCCGTACGACAATTGGAACTCTTCTCTTGGCAACAGATCGCATGTTTCCTAGTTTCCTCATTGCTGTTCTATCGATTAGCGATGTTTATTCACGAGCTAGTTCATATTCGATCTGGCACATTCAATGGGTATCGTTTTGCTTGGAATTTATTGGTCGGTATTCCATTTTTAATGCCGACGTTCGTTTATTATACCCATCTAGATCATCACCGGCGTAAACATTATGGAACCGATAAAGATGGCGAGTACTTGCCGCTAGGCAGCCGTAATCGCTGGTACATCATTGCTTTTATTGCCAGCAGTTTTGTTGTTCCCTTTTTGGCCGTGTTTCGATTTCTGATTCTCACGCCGCTAACTTGGATCAGCCCCAAGTTTCGTGACTGGTGCATTCAACATGTTTCGTCGATGATTATTGACCCCACTTACATTCGACCGCTACCAACCAAGCAAGCACTACGAACCATTCGCTTGCAAGAGTTCATGTGTTTCTTGTGGTGTCTTGGCATGGGAGTTGGCGCATTGACCGTGGGTGGGTATCCCTACCCAGTTCTAATCCAAGCTTATTGTACCGGAGTATTTTTGCTGACGATCAATGCCATTCGCACACTCGGTGCCCATCGCTGGAGAAACGATGTCGGCGAAATGACTTTTATCGAACAGTTGACCGATAGTGTGAATTACCCCAAACGTGCCTGGGTCACAGAAATCTGGGGACCAACCGGCACACGCTACCATTCGCTACATCACCTGTTCCCATCGCTACCGTATCACAGCATGCCAGAAGCCCATAAGCGGTTAATGGAAATGTTGCCAGAAGACTCGCCTTATCGAGAAACCAATGAAGTGACATTAACTGCCACCCTCACCGATTTATGGCACCGCTCAAAACAGTTCGAGAAAACTGGTGAAACTGTAGGGGCCGCTATTGCGGACCAAGAAGCGGAAGAAAATTTGGTTGTCAATAAAACGCTGTTCACTGGTCCGCAATAGCGGACTCCACTAGGCGATCCGAAACATGTAACCTCTTGTCGACGGGGTCGACCCAGGTTGCGAGCAACCTGGGGGACCCGGTTTTGTTGACAACTACTTCTTGGCTTCCACCTTCTTCTTCAATTCGGTCATGCTTTTTTCTAGGCGGTCGTTTTGGTTTTTGAGGTCGTTGATTAGTTTGCGGAGTTCGACGATTTCCTTGGGTGCCAGTGGTTTTTGTTCTGATAGTTTTTGTAGAGCCGCGGTTGCTTCTTTTGACGTTTTGCTTGTGGTGTCTTCGGTGACATACGATTGAAGCAATGCGGTTGCTTCTTTGTCTCCGAGAATGCCTAGCGATTTTACCGCCGCAACTCGCACGCGTTCTCTGGTGTCACCTAGTTGTTCGATCAACAACAATCGGGCTTGCTGGGTGTCTTTCGTTTGACTGGACAGTGTGGCAAATGCTTCCAGGAGTGTGGCGAACGAACGATCTGAAAACTCCATTTTGCGTTTGACGATGGTGTCTCCTAATAGCCAGGCGTGCTGCGGGTTGTTTTGTGCTTTCAAGGCACTGATCGCAGCATTTGCTAGGTCGTTGTTGAACGATGGAGTCGCCAGCACTTTGGCAATGATTTTGTACGATGCTTCATCTGCATACTTGGCCAGTGCCTTCACCGCATCGGCGACAATCGCCGGGTTCTTTTCTTCCGCAATGATTTTGTGTAGTAGCAAACGCTGGTCATCACGATAGAAACCGCCAAGGTCTTTCACCACTTGTTGCCGGACTTTGGCGTTCGATTGCTGGAGACTGGCGACAAGTGCCGTGTAGGTCTCTTTATTGCGAATTTTACCGAGAGCCTTGGAAGCTTCGATACGGACTCCAAAGAAGGAGTCGTTGTTCAATGCTTTTTGGATGTTCTCAATGGCCACATGATTCTTGCGTTTGGCCAGTCCTTGGACTGCTCGGATACGGCCTATCATGTCGTTGGTGTCTGAGAGTTGCGCGACGAGCATTTCATCCGGCTTTTCGAAAGTGACGTTGGCTAGAATCGTGTACTCTGGGTCAAATCGCACAATATCAGGCTTGCCGGTGAGAGGAATGAAGAACTCGTGAGCTTTAGCGTTGACTAATACTTCGTGGTCAACGTATTTCTCACCAATGCGAAATCTTAGCGTCACTGGCACCGAGAACAGCAACACATCGTTATCAACTTTGTGGGTTTGTGAGACCGTAACTTTCGCCAGTTTTTCATTGGGCAGCCATTTGTAGGTGACTTTGAAATCAGGGTGACGGGCATGGTAGACCCATTGATCGAAGAACTGATCGAACGAACGGCCGCTAACTTGTTCTAGGGTTTTGTTCAAATCTTCGGTGACCACGCTGGTCAGTTGGTGTTTCTGCAAATAGGTTTTGATGCACTTTCGATAAAGGTCTTCTCCCAATTGGCTACGCAGCATATGTAGCACCCAGCTTCCTTTGGGATAAGCTCGATAGTCAAACTGCTCTCCGGCGTTGGAATAATCTTTCCACACAATAGGTTTTTTATCGTTGCCGCTGGTCAGGATTCGGCCAGAGGCATCTCGGTAGAGACCATAAAGTTTGGCGTCGTTGCCGAATTTGTGCCCTTCGTATAAATGGGTGTAATAGGTGGCAAACCCTTCGTTGAGCCACAAATGGCTCCAATCTTTACAGGTGACCAAATCACCAAACCATTGATGGGCCATTTCGTGTGCGTCTAATCCGCGGCTGCTGCGAATATTTTCGGTTGCCTTAGAAAAGATCGTGCGATGCGTGAGCGTGGTGAGGGTCGTGTTCTCCATACCGCCTGCCATAAAGTCTCGAATGGTGACCTGATAGTATTTATGCCAAGGATATTGAACTCCGATTTCATCTTCAAAGAAGGCCATGATTTGTTTCGTATCTTGAAACGAATTGGCCGCATGCTTGATCAACGAAGGTTGTGTGTAATAGGCCAGTGGGATATCACGATGCTTCGATTCCAGCTTTTCCAAGTACCCGGCCACAATACAAATCAGATAGTTCACATGCGGCTTGTCTTGCAGCCAATGAACGGTTTTCAACCCAGTTTTATTGTCCACGGTTTCTGAAAGTAGTTTGCCGTTCGAGAGTACCGTCATTTTTTCAGGAACACGGCAGATCACTTCGGTGGTTGATTTCTCGTTCGGGTAGTCAAAGCAAGGGAACCACTGTCGGGCATAGTGTGATTCGCCTTGGGTCCAGCAATGGGTATCTTTTTCGTCGTAGCCCATCTCTTTGGTGCGGAAGTAAAACCCACCGGTTGGTTGACAGCGGTGCGAGATTTCGACCCAGGCTTCTTGCCCAACGGGTAGCGGTTTGGCAAACTTGATCGTTAAATCTTTTTTTGTTGAACTGAACTCTTCGATTTCAGACGAACCGACGACCGTATCAATCGTCAGGTCAACCGCATTCAATTCCAATTGAGCAAGTGGTTTTCGTAGTGGAGAAAACCGAATCAACGTTTTCACTGTGATCGTCTGCTGTTTGAAATTCGGCGTTACGTCTAAGCGAATATGCTGAATATCGACGTGACGAATCGGGGCGTATCGACGACCGTCTCCTTCAAGCTCGACCCCAAACAATTGGCTTTGATGCTCAGCACAGAACCGGCAAACGTGCTGTTCTTCTGCATGGGAGACTGAAAGAAATGCAAAGGAAGCGAGAATTACAGCAAGGGACAAATATCGAGACATGGCGGATGTCTTCATGAAAAGAGCCTCAAGAGATGATGGTCAAGGATGGGAGCAAACAATCTAGTATAGCCAAGTTGATCACGCATTTCTGCTAGAGAAACAGGAATACTTCGCCAATCTAACGGATAAATCAACGAGAAACCAGCATGCAGGCCAGACAACCGCCGCGAGCACAAGGTTCGATGGCAGATTTTTGAATCCGCTTTAAGGGATACTTCTGATCACTTCCCCGCCACTGCGGGTTGCCATGGCTCGCCAGGTTTGAAGATCAATCGTCTCAGCGATTGAGCGGACCGATCCATCGACCAGCCCTACTTGCACTACGCCTGGGTGGTAACTGCGAGAAGTTACTGCTGCATAAGTCGGTTTGCCTTGATCTCCATCTTTTCCTTCTTGCCAAGAGTTATAGTCGGCGTCGACTTTCTCTCCGCTTGGATTTCGAATTCCGGTGAATGTATTCGGGGTCATGGTCGCGGTGAATCCGGTGTGATGTACACGTCCATCTGGCCATTCGGTGTGGCCGGTTGTTTTTTTCTGAGTGCCTGAGGATATCAGCGACTCAACATCGCCAGCAGTCGGTGGAATCGACGTGCTGGTAGGTCCGCCATTTCTAGTATAGGGTGTCCAAGCTTTGACTTCAGCCGCAAGTAGGGTATTGCTGGTGCCATCGGTAACTGATTGAAATCCAAGATGGCTGTTAGGGTAAAACATTCCATCACCACCTTCGCCTGTGGTCGGGTCAAAGACAAACCAAGTTCCAAAATTAAAACCATAGGAAGTAGGATACAACCTTGGCTTGCCACCGCCTGGGTTTCGGAGTCTGTTGGACTGAGTATCGCTAGTGCAGTAGAAACCTGGCACTTGCACCGAATCAATGATTTGTTGATTATCCCAGGCGGCCATTAAATCTATTTTATCATAAAGGTTGCCCTGCTCTAGATAGGGAAGAATACGCCCATGAACTCCCCATGAACCATTGTTGCCTGTGTAGGGATTATCAAAATCAATGATCGCGCTGGCCGGGAACTTGCGATACGTGCCTTCATATAAACTGAGCGCTAACCCAATTTGCTTCAGGTTATTACTGCACTGAATTCTTCGAGCGGCTTCTCGGGCTTGCTGAACCGCAGGCAGCAACAGAGAAATCAGCACGCCAATAATAGCGATGACGACAAGTAATTCGACGAGCGTAAATCCGGGTTGAACTGGCCGGTTTTTCATCAGGGCTGTTAATTTCGGATAAAGGAATTAAAAAAAGTTGTTTGATCGATTTATAAACAATTCGGCATACTGATATACTATTATTGCACACCAAAGTGAAGGTTTCTTTCATGGGATACCAGATTTCAGTGTAAGTTCTTGGTATAAAAGCACTTGCAGTCACACAAGATCGTTTTATTCAATCGATCTCAACGCGGTTAGCGATTGTAATGGTTCAGATATTCATACCCGCACAGCTCCGTTCGCTGACCGGTGGCATCGCCAAGTTAGAGCTAGACGTCTCAAATTTGGGGGAGCTCATCGATCAGCTAGAGACTCAATACCCAGGCATGCGTGAACGCTTATGCGAGGGAAACCGCATTCGTTCTACCATTCAGGTCTCGATAGATGGAGGGCTCACTTCGCAGGGCTTATTGGCCAAAATTCCGCCGAACTGCGAGGTTCATTTTCTCCCTGCCATTGGTGGCGGTTAGTTTTCCTAATTGAAATTGGCTCAGAAGTGAGGTATTCTACAACTACACCTATCCACACCACTCACCTGCTTTTTTGCATCTTCCATAGAAGGCACACCCTATGACTCGATTGTTCGCAACCCTATTTGTCGCCAGCTTCTTGGTTGGCTCTGTCAATGCTCAGCACCCTATTAAGTTTAAAGTCAAACAGTTGACGGTTGATGCCAACGAAGGTTGTGACATTGCCGATATCGATGGCGATAATAAGCTCGATGTGATCGCTGGCCGTAATTGGTTTCGTAATGGTGATTGGATTCCTCGACCGATCCGTTCGATCGAAGACAAAAATGGCTATCTCCATTCCAATTGTGATTTTGCCTACGATGTGAATGGCGATGGTAAAATGGATATCATCTCAGGATCGTTCTTTCTAGGACCGGTTTCTTGGTACGAAAATCCAGGTGAAGAGGGACTTCGATTTGGTCAACTTTGGACGCCTCATGTACTGGCCGATACTGGGTTGACGAACAATGAAGCCAGCTTTATGCATGACATTAATGGAGATGGCAAACCGGAATGGCTCTCGCCACAATGGGTCAAAGACAAACCGATGCTGGCTTGGAGCTTGACCACGGAAGAGCGTGAAGTCGAGACCATGGTTGGCAAGAGAAAAGTAACGAAAACAGTCACTGTGCCTGCGATGACTTCGACCATGATTGGTCCTACGAGTGGCCACGGCATCGGTTTTGGTGATATCAACAACGATGGTCGTGAAGATATCTTAGTCGCTACCGGTTGGTACGAAAAACCAGAAGGCAACCCTTTGAAGGAAGCTTGGAAATATCACGCAGACTGGGATGGTCATTTCAGTTGCCCTGTTTACATTCGTGATATCGATCAAGATGGAATCAACGACATTATATGGGCCAAAGCCCATGATTTTGGGATCTACCTTTGGAAAGGCAAAGGCGTTGATGACAAAGGCAAGCCGCAGTTTGAAGAGATACTAATCGACGATACCTTCTCGCAAGCACATGCCCTGCATTTTGCCGATCTCGATGGCGATGGTAACGAAGAGTTGATTACCGGAAAACGAGTTTATGCTCACGGCGGCCGAGACCCTGGCGGCATGGAACCTCCGATTGTTTGTTACTATGTTTGGGATCAAGCGGCCAAGAAGTTTGATCGCTACGTGGCCAATCGCGGAGAAGTCGGAATCGGCCTCCAAATCCGTACCGCCGACATCGATGGCGATGGTGATATCGACATTGTAGTCGCCGGAAAAGATGGCACGCAAATTCTGTTTAACCAGTTGAATAAGTAAGGATTTGTCTTAAATCGATGTCATGAGTTCGGAACGGAATCCATAAAACTTAACAAAAGAAAATTCTCACGCGAAGGCGCGAAGCCGCTAAGAGTTTTGAATCATACCTTCTTAGCGGCTTCGAGGCTTCGCGTGAGAAATCTTTCAGCTTTCAGCTTCTGATTTTCTGTAACTATTTCGTGAAGCAATTGAAATCCTTCTTAGATAATCAATTTTGCTTGATTTCAAGAAATTCAATAGCAATTTGAGGTCAATTGTGCGATACTCAGGGGTTCCTGCCTTTGATTGTTCCCTTCTGGACAATATCTGTTTGCCTCGCCTTTAATTGGTTTTGACTTATGCGAAATATCTTTTCGGTTTTCGTGTTATTGCTTTTATGCAATATCTGTTTGCCGTTGATCAATAACTTGCAAGCTGCCGAAGTTGATTATGCGCGAGACATTAAACCGATGTTGATCGAAAAATGTTCTTCCTGCCATGGAGCTTTGGCACAAGAAGCCGATCTGCGGTTAGATGCCGGGGTCTTGATTCACCAAGGGGGCGAATCGGGCAAAGTGATCGATCTAGAGCATGTGACCGAGAGCCTGCTGCTTGAGCGTGTTACTACTGATGATGTCGACCTTCGCATGCCGCCTGAAGGAGAAGGGGAACCGCTCAAGAAAAAGCAGATTGAACTATTAAAGGCATGGATTGCTGCCGGAGCAAAAACCCCCAAAGACGAACTCATTCCGGCACAACCGAAAGACCACTGGGCCTATCAACCGATTGTTCGCCCGGCGGTTCCTGAAATCTCTTCAACAGAAATCAACAACCCTATCGATGCTTTCATCAAGCTAAAGCATCAGCAGACAGGGTTGCAAACCGCTCCGTCTGCAGACCAGCATCTACTTGTCCGCCGATTGTATCTTGATTTGATAGGAATTCCGCCGACACGAGAGCAAATTGTGCAGTTTGATCAACAGGCATCAGAAGCGGCCTATTCGCAACTGGCTGATCAACTTTTGGCCAGCCCACAGTATGGCGAACGCTGGGGTCGACACTGGATGGATGTTTGGCGGTACAGCGATTGGGATGGATACAAACAGCAATTGCGTGGCAGCCAGCGGCATATCTGGCGATGGCGTGACTGGATTATTGAGTCAATAAACGCCGACAAAGGGTACAATCAAATGGTACTTGAAATGCTGGCCGCTGATGAACTGATGCCGGAAGATTACGACGCCATTCGTGCCACTGGCTACTTGGCCCGTAACTATCACAAAAGCAATCGCGATATTTGGCTTGATGCTACTGTAGAACACACCGCAAAAGCTTTTTTGGGCATGACGATCAATTGTGCGAAATGCCATGATCATAAGTTTGATCCAATCGCTCAGCAAAAATACTACGAACTGCGGGCAATCTTTGAACCGCACAATGTGCGTACCGAACGTGTGCCTGGCCAAGCGAACCTTACACTCGATGGATTGCCCCGCGCGTATGATGCTGAGCTAGATGTTGAGACGTATCTTTACATGCAAGGCAACGAAAAGCATCCTGACAAAGAGAACCCAGTCAGCCCAGCGGTTCCGGCGTTGTTTGACGATTCATTCAAAGTAACCCCGGTTCAGCTACCCGCAGTGGCCGTGTTCCCCAGTTTGCAGCCCCATATCGAAAAAGAACAACTGGCCGTTCTGGCAAAGCAGCTTACCCAAAAACAAAATGCTTTGAAGAAACTGGGCGAATCGGCTGATACGAAGCAAGCTACGCTTCAAATGGAAGTGGCTCAACTGAAATTGCACTCTTCAAAATCTCGCTGGGTTGCGGATAAAGCCAAGTACGCTGATGCGGCCAAGGAAGAGCTAGAAAAACTTGCCAAACTGGCCGCAACCGAGGAACGTGAGTTTAACCACCAACAGGCTCAACTTGACCAAATGCTAAAACAGGCCGCGCTCGATACGGCTGAAAAAGTGGAAGTTACCCAACTGGCCGAAGATGCCGATGACGCGGTGAAGAAGAAAGTCAAAGCCGAAAACGACAAACGCCAAGCGGCCATTGATAAAGCTAAAAAAGACTTGAAAGCCGCCGTTGATCAACTGGCCAAAACAGAAAAAGCACGCAAACTGACCGATGGCAAATATACATCCGTAGGCACCGCGTACCCCAAAACCAGCACTGGCCGGCGATTGGCATTTGCTCGTTGGGTGATCGATCCAAAGAACCCTCTCACCGCCAGAGTGGCCGTGAATCATATCTGGATGCGTCACTTTGGCGAACCACTAGTGACCAACGTCTTTGACTTCGGGCTACGTTCTCCAAAACCAGAATATGCTGAACTGTTAGATTGGCTGGCAGCGGAACTTATCGAACACAATTGGAGTATGAAGCATATTCACCGCTTGATTGTGAACTCTCAGGCCTATCAACTGGCCTCTTCGATGAACCCAAAGACTACCAAAGCCAACCAATCGATTGACCCTGACAATCGTTTGATTTGGAAAGTAAACGCCCGCCGATTAGACGCCGAAGTGATTCGAGATAGTATCCTGAGCGCGTCTGGTAGCCTTGACTTAACAGCGGGTGGTCCAGACATTGATTTTAACGAAGGCGAAACCAATGCTCGCCGCAGTGTCTATTTTCGCCATGCGTATGAGAAGCAAATGAAGATGCTAGTGCTGTTTGATACCGCTGGCCCGAACGAATGTTACCGGCGATCTCCGAGTATCATTCCGCAGCAAGCGTTGGCTTTGGCAAATAGCCCCCTTACGTTATCACAAGCTCGTAAACTGTCCCAGCAACTGAGTGAAGAGTTTCCTGGTTCTGATACATCAGCCGATTCGCAATTTATCGAAGCCGCTTTCCAGCAACTACTAACCAGAAAACCGAGCGAAGCCGAACTGGCCGCTTGTCATAAATTTCTTAGTACACAAGCAACAACTCTGGCTGATGCAACCAAGCTCACCAGTTTCAACGGAAATACAAAAGCACAAGTCGAACCCGCAGCTGATCCCAAGCTGCGAGCGCGAGAAAACTTAGTGCATGTACTCATTCATCACAATGATTTTGTGACGGTTCGTTAGAAGGATTCGTTCGATGGCAGACCAGCTACCCCCACCCATTCAGTCTCAAACCCGACGCTCTTTTCTCACAGAAATGGGCCTCGGGTTCGGCAGCGTGGCACTTTCGGCCATGCTGCAAAAAGAAGCCCTGGCGGAAGCCACCAATGCACTTCCGCCTGCCGCGAAAGCCAAGAGTGTCATCTGGCTATTCATGATCGGTGGCGCCAGTCACATGGAATCGTTCGACCCAAAGCCGATGCTTAACAAACATGCGGGCAAAACGATTGAAGAGACTCCATTTAAAGATGTCCTCTCTTCACCCTATCTAGAAAACGAAAGAGTCGTGGCGTTTGACCCTAATAACGGGTTCATCCGCAACGAAATCTATCCGCTCCAAATCGGCTACAAAAAACGAGGCCAAAGCGGCCTTGAAATCAGTGACTGGTTTCCTCACCTGGGCGAACAGGCCGACGACATGTGCTTGGTGCGCTCGATGTGGACCGAGGACAGTAACCACGGGGCTCAACTGCAATTTCATACAGGCCGGCATCGAGTCGATGGATTTTTTCCCACCATCGGATCTTGGGTCAACTATGGACTTGGTTCGCTCAACGAAAACTTGCCGGAGTTTGTAGTCATGGGCAATCCGCTGGCCGATTGTTGTGGAGGCCGCGAGGCACACAGGGCCAACTATCTAGGGCCACAGTACGATGGCGTTCCGCTGAAAATCGATCCCAACGATCCCTTGCCCTACGCAAAACCGGCCCAGGGTGTTTATCGAGAAGAACAGCAGGGCGAGTTTGAACTGCTTAATCAACTGAACCAGTTGACGGCCGATAAATTCCCCGATGACGACGCGGTTCGCGCACGTATTCGCTCGTTTGAACTCGCGTATCGTATGCAAACCGCCGTGCCAGAGGTGGTGCAGTTTAGCGATGAAACGGCCGCCACGCATAAAATGTATGGCCTGGACCAGAAAGAAACCAAGACGTTTGGTCAGCAAATGTTGGCTGCCCGGCGTTTAGTCGAGCGGGGCGTTCGCTTTGTTCAAGTCTATCACGGCAGCAGCGGCGGCGCCGGAAGATGGGACTCTCACAAAGGTCTAAAGAATAGTCACTCGAAACTTTGCAAAGAAATCGACCAACCGGTGGCCGGGTTGCTGAAAGATTTAAAGCAGCGTGGCCTGTTAGATGAAACCATCGTTGTTTGGGCCAGCGAATTTGGCCGCACGCCCGGCTCGCAGCATGCCGATGGGCGTGATCATCATCCGTTTGGTTTTACGGTGTGGATGGCAGGTGGCGGTATTAAAGGGGGTATCGCTCATGGCAAAACCGATGAACTCGGTTTTCATGCGGTTGAAAATCGGCACTACGTGACCGATATTCACGCCACCATCTTACACCAGCTAGGGCTCGATCCACATCAAATGGTCGTGCCAGGCCGTAAACGATTAGAGAAAGAAATCGGGAAACCAATCCATCAGGTCATCGCTTAGTGCAAACCAAGCTTACGCCATGGCCGCTTCGCGCTCTTTTGCTGCTTTGATCCCAACATAAGTCATATTGGCTTTGACACAGGCCTCTCGAAAGACAGCCGGTCGGCTTACGCCACTCAGGCGATAACACTCAGTTTTTCCGTTTAGAAAAACCAGATCACCAGCGTTGTACCAAGCTTGGCCTGGCTGAACTTGAACTTCGACACTGTCAAACTTATCAAGGTCTATCGAGCTTTCGACTCTACCCTGATGGCCTCGCTCGACTAGAATCCGGCGATTGCTGATGCGATAGCGAATACCAAACCAAGGATCAAACTTTACCATAAACAGAGCAAGTCCAATAGGAATTGATAGGAGGGCAATTAAATTGCCGAGTGTGAAAACCGAGATGCCCAACTCTAATTCGTACTGTTTACCCAAGAATCGACCCATGCCAGAAGATCCGTTGGAGGGCCAAACGATCAACGATGTGGTTTCAGATACGGAACTAGGGGAAACGCCTGCGATGGCCTGTTTCATCACTCAACCTCAATATATACCGTGAGTTAGGTCAAACGGTTGTCTTTAAATAAAAGTAAGGTTCTTTAGGTTACCAAACTGGCCGTACAATGACCAGTAGCTACATTCTCGAAAATTCAAATCTCTTGATAGGAAAACAAGTTAGGCCCCGTAGTAAAACCATTCCGGTTGTACACGAAAGCGTCTCAATGGAACAAATTGACATTCTATTGGACATTTTACCAGAATTTGCGAGAATGAAGCTATCAGTTATTCAGCCACGGTAAATTGTTCGCTCCAGAAAAGAACGAGTCTCATGTCATATCGATCTAGTTTGTCACTGTTGCTCGTTGCTTTCATCAGCTTGTCACTTCAGGCCGATACCTTGGAATTGTTGAACGGAGACCGCATCTCAGGCGAGGTAGTTGGACTCGATTCCAAAGAAATACAACTGAAAAGTGAATCCTTTGGCGTGCTTAAAATTCCGCGTTCCAAAGTCGCTGCCATCTACTTGGGTAATCGGTTGCCAGCAAAAACCCGATCCACCAATGGCACTCGACCAGTAACACGGCCCAGCGCCAATTCGTCGAATCGTTCCACCCCCGTCCCGATCAAAGATCCCTTTGCGGTTGAATCAGTAGAACAAGCAATCCGCAATGCTGGTGTCAATCCTGGCTCCATCGGCAAAGCGCCGGGTGTGCCTGGCGGAAAGCGACCGGGCTCTGCCAATTCAAAAGCCAACGGGAATGCCAAAAATGGGGCGACCGCGGGTGCTTCAAAAACGAGAGTCAACCCACCACGCGGGTCTGCCAATGTGGTAGATCAACTGCAAACCAACGGAGTCGATCCGGAGACTCGTAAACAGCTTGAAGCACTTTTCCCCTTAATGTCGCAACCAGGGGTGAAAGGGTACTTCGATAAAACTGTCGGTGGGCTCTCCAGCGGAAAAGTTGATATCCTCCAAGTTCGTAAAGACGCCATCAAAGCCCGTGATGAATTTACCCAAATGCAAAAACAACTCGGCCCTAGTGTCGGTGGAGCCTTGGCTCCGTACTTGACGATTCTCAATAAGTTCATCGACGAAACGGCGCCGCAGGCCGCCAAAGCGGCTAAAGCGGCCAAACAAAGCGGGGCAGCGAAAACGCCAGCAAAGAAATTACCAGCAACCAAGATTCCTTGATAAAACCGAGGCAACAGTCTTGATTTTCTCTCACAGTCGTTGAAACTAGAAGTATCCAATTCATACTTCCCCCTCATTCATGCCTGTTAGTGAATCTCATGCCTCATCTAAAATGTGTTACGCTTCTCGTATTAATAGGACTCTCTCTATTTAGCAGCCCGCGATTATGGAGTGCAGAAACGACACGCCCTAATGTGGTGTTGATTTTTTCTGATGATCAAGGCATGCACGATGTCGGTTGTTATGGGAGCGAAATCCCGACGCCGAATATCGATTCACTCGCCACGCAAGGCATGAAGTTCAACCAGTGGTATGTTGCTTCATCCATCTGCACGCCTTCGCGTTATGGTTTGTTGACCGGGCAGTTTCCCAGTCGTTCAGAAAGCCAGTTATTAAATGCGTTGATGTTTCTAGGGCCAGAAGATGCGGAGCGTGGCATTCAAGCAGGCGAAACTACATTCGCCAGTTTGCTGCAAAAAAATGGATACCGAGCCGCGCTCATCGGCAAGTGGCATTTAGGTCACGGCAACAAACATTTTTTGCCGACCCATCATGGATTTGATTCCTTCATCGGCCACACCGGCGGTTGTATCGATTTCTTCATGATGCGGTACGGTAAAATCCAAGATTGGTATCACAACGAAGAGCACCACGATGAAGTCGGCTACGCAACAGAACTAATCACCGACGAAGCAGTCAAATTTTTGAAGCAGCAAACCAGTGAGCAACCGTTCTACTTGCACTTGGCCTACAATGCACCTCATTTCGGAAAATCTTGGGATCGCTCTAAAGATTTGCCGGTAAATATCATGCAGCCGCACCCGAAAGACTTGCACAGGGTGGTCAATATTGAAGATGAATTACGCCGCCAATTTGCGGCCATGGTGGTTTCGTTAGACGATGGCGTTGGCAAAGTGCTTAGCACGTTGGAAGAAACCAATCAGGCCAAAAACACGATTGTGATCTTCATGACCGATCACGGCGGCGATCCAAAATATGGCGGAAACAACTTGCCGTTTCGTGGAGACAAGGCCAGCTTGTTTGAAGGCGGTATTCGAGTTCCCTGCTTGATTCGATGGCCCGGTGTGATTGCGGCCCAGTCAGAAAACAACACGGTGTGCAGTAGCTTAGACATCTTTCCCACCATCTGCGATTGGGCCAACATCAAGGTCGACGATCAAACGCTGGATGGCCGCAACATTGCCGGCCTGCTTGATGGTTCCGTCAAACAACTTCCCCCACGAGACCTAGTCTGGCATCTTGGCACGCATGATCGGCTTGACCGAGGTGAATGGCATGCACTGCGAAGTGGAGATTGGAAGTACCTGACCACGCCCGAAGGCGACGAGTTTTTATTCAACTTGAAAAATGATCCGCATGAGAAAAAGAACTTAGTTGATCAAGAACCACGCAAACTGGCAGAGATCAAAAAACGTCGTCAACAGATCTTTGATGGCATCTATCAAAATGTTCAACGACGTTAGTCGATTAGAGGCTTGACCAGTTTCCACTCGCTTCGCGCATATTTGGATAATCTCAAGCGTGAAGCGTAAGTTTTGAAGTTGCGAGGTTTTAAATATCGGGTGGCCGCGATGTTGGTTTTGGAGAACGCATGCCACTGGTATACGCATATTCAAAACGACGTCGGGGTCGACGTTAGTCGATCAGAGGTTAGAGAGTTTTTCATTATTACCCTGCAAATACAGGCTTTATTGAGGGCGAAAACGGAATAAGAATACGGTGATATCTTGGCCTCTGTAACCTCTGATGGCCTTCGGCCACACCGACGACGTTCCGAATACGTTTGATCCCGAAGCAGAGCCAACTCCGGAATCGACATCGCTGCCACCCGATCTCAAACGGTTCGGCACAGTGAAATTAAAAATGCTCTATAGTCTGTTCACTACATACAAGGCAAAGGCAACATCCCTTCCATGATCGATCCAGCAAAAGCCATCGCTGCTTTCCCACTTGTGCATAGCGTAACAGCTAATCAAGTGCAGCAATTGATCAGCGAAGATGGATTCAGTGGGTCTCTACTCTGGAAAATTGCAACGAATGAGGCTGTCTATTTATTACGGTGTTGGCCTAGCGAAACCAAGCGGGAACGAATCGAGTGGATTCATCAGGTTCAGCATCAAGTGCGTGAATCTGGTTTCCAGTTCACACCACAATTGATTCAAGCTCAAAATCAGCAGACCTTCGTTCAGGCTGATGGCCGTTATTGGGAACTCGCATCATGGATGCCCGGCACAAGCTTAGTCGGGTTCGATCAGCCTGAATCTAGTTTGTTATCAATGTTCGGTCTGTTGGCCCAGTTTCATCTTCACAGCGCGAAGATTCCAGCGGCGACTCCAACTCAAACCGGTTGCTCCTCAACTGTCCAAGAACGCATTGATTTGATCGAGTATTTCAATGCGATTCCCAAGGAACAAATTTCCGCAGCGATTGTCCAGACGCAGTGGAACGATTTCATTGAAAGAGCGATGGAATTGCTGGATGCGTATCGAAAACAATCGAAGCAGTTATCGCTCGAACTCAATTCAGTCAAGCATCTTCGCTTCAACTTGCAGCCCTGTTTGCGCGACGCACGGGGAGAACATTTTTTGTTTGAAGCGGGTGAACCATCTGGGCTGATCGACTACGGAGCCATGCGTATGGAATCGGTCGCGGTTGATCTCGCTCGGCTGTCATCCACCACAATTCGTAGCAAAGCTAAGCTGCAACATGACGCGGCAATTACTCACTACGAGCAACTTCGCCCTCTCTCTAGCGATGAAAAATCATTGATTCCGGTGCTGATGGACACCAGTCGATATCTGACCGGCATGAACTGGATTCGCTGGGTTGCCATGGAAAAAAGAGTGTTTGCCAGTTCTAATGGGGTAGTCG
>NVWB01000255.1 GCA_002733575.1 Blastopirellula sp.
GATTTTGCCAAATCGGCAAGCCAACTCCAACTGTTGGGAGAAAAACCAATGTGAAACTGATCAATCTCTTTTTGAGTGATACCTCGCTGTTGCAGGTATTGCCGGGCAACATCTGCTTCGGCTGATTGATTTAAGTAAGTGTAGAATTGCTTCTCGGCCCAAGCCATAGCGGCAAACAGCGTCCGTTTGTCTCCTGGAGAGCCAGCAGGCACATTACTGTTGGATTGTTTGATTTGGATGTTTGCTTTGTCTGCCAGTAGCTCAAGTGCTTCGCGGAACTCAACTCCCTCGCGTCGCATGACAAAACTAAAGACATCGCCTCCGATACCGCAAACCCAACAACGCCATGATTGACGTTCAGCGTTGACTTGCAGACTGGGCTTAGAATCATTGTGCCAAGGGCATAGAGCCACGTAATTGCGGCCTTGACGGCGCAATTCGAGGAAGCCACCTACAACATCGACGATGTCTGAGGCTTGCCTGACCTGTTCTTTGGTGTCAAATGATTCTTGAGTAGACACCCGGGGGAATCCTTCCGTTAGGTTTCTTGATAGACAACCGCCTATCGTATTTCCTAATCTATCAATGGCAAAAAATTGACTCGCGAATGAAACATCATGTTTCAAAAAAGGTCGAACTTGATTGCCTTCTGATAGTCGCCATCCTTGGCTGGTGCGAGCAATTTATGCCTAATCAAATTTTAAGTCAAGTTGAAGTTTTAATTTACCGACAAAAAGACGCGATTGTGCTAGCGTGCCCTGCCTGTAATACTACTATTCTAACGAATTCCCTTCGTTGACAAGCAAGCCGCAGGTCGTATCACTTGAATCTAAGAAAATAAAACCGTTCATGTCTAAGTACTTTCCTGCTCCTGAAACGGCGGATGAACACGGAATTGTGGCGATTGGTGGCCAATTAACGGTCGATTGGCTGCTAGATGCGTACAGTCATGGGATATTCCCGTGGCCACTTTGGGAGGATGAATCTTTTCCACTCACTTGGTTCTCGTTAGAACCTCGTGCCATTATTGAGTTCGATGATCTTCATATCTCGAAAAGATTGGCCCGTACAATTCGCAGTCAAAAGTATCAGGTAACCTGCGATCTTGAATTTGCGTCTGTTATTAAGCATTGTGCAGAGCCTCGGCACGAGGAAGATGGGGTTTGGATCACCAGTAATATGATCGATGCCTACATTGATTTGCATCACGCCGGGCACGCTCATAGCATCGAAGTATGGCAAGACCACGAGTTAGTCGGCGGAATCTATGGAGTGGCAATCGGAGGACTGTTTGCCGGAGAATCGATGTTTCATCGCCAACGCGATGCCTCGAAAGTCGCCTTGGTAGCGTTAATCAAGCATCTTCAACATTGCGGTTTTGCGCTTTTTGATATCCAGCAGCTAACTCCCCATACCGAATCAATGGGGGCAAAAGAGATCTCCAGAGCCGAATATCTGAGCAGACTTCAGCCTGCAATTGGATTATCGGCATCGTTTGGTACGGAACTACAAGGGTCTCAGCAGTCTATTATCGATAGCAAATAGCACATTCTGTTAGTGTAGTTATAATTTTACTGCTCCGAATGCTTTTATATCGGGTAGCACCGCCGACGATTCCGGCGTTTGCTGTGCTTCGGGATCGAACGTATTCGGGACGTCGTCGGTGTGGCCGTAGGCCATCAGAGGTTACAGGGGTCAAGAATTCACTGAAATCATACGAAGTTATTGCTCTCAAATCACTTTTGAAGGATTGAATCCGTTCTGGCCTCTAATCGACTAACGTCGACCCCGGCGTCGTTTTGAAAGAGCGTAATTAAATGGCTCGCGTTCTCCAAAACCGACGGCGCGGCTACCCAGAATACGAAATCCGCTTCGGAGCTAATGTTTTGCAGCAGAACAGTAATGTTAAAAATGCTCTAGACCTTACTCTCTTGGAAACCACTTGCGATCTAAATTTACGGCCTTTTTGAGCCTTAGAGCCCACTTTAATCGTAAAGAGAGCTGTTAAGGGACATATCACCCCGTTAATTTGGTTTGTGTGGAGTTCTTTGCTTGCATTGATATCGAGTTCCTGCAATAATTAACACACCTACCCTATAGACACTTATTAAGTCCCTCCAGCTTTCCCCCTTACACCGGTACTTACACGGATTGTAATTTCCACTTAGTGGAAAAAGGAACCGCTTGCTATGAATTGTTCAAAAGTTATCTGGCGAACTTCGATTGGTCTTCTTGCATGTCTTTCTGTTTATGCGTCGATTGCCAAAGGAGCATCCATTGGCGAGCTTCCTGGGTTAGGAGACCCCGGGCAATTGCAACAGATTGTGATTGAAACTGGTCGACAAGACGATTCAGGCACGTTTATAGTAGCCGGGCGTGATGCCAGCCAACAGTTAGTAATCACAGGTATCTATTCGACCAAACAAGTTCGCGATTTATCACGAAAGGTCAAATACACGGCCTCACCAGCAGATATTGTGAAGATTGATGAATCCGGCTGGCTTGAACCCATCAAAGAAGGCCAAGTCACCATTCATGTTACCAGTGATCAAGGCGTGGATGCTTCGATCCAAGTCAACGTGACGAACATCGAGATTGATATCCCGGTGAATTTCCCGAACAAAGTAGTTCCTATCTTCACAAAGTATGGATGTAATAGTGGCGGTTGCCATGGAAAATCAGGTGGGCAAAATGGCTTTGCACTTTCCCTATTGGGTTTTGTGCCGACAGAAGACTACGAATATCTCGTGAAAGAAGCCCGCGGTCGACGCGTCTTCCCGGCTGCACCTGACCAAAGTTTGTTGCTACTTAAAGCAATCGGCAAAGCTCCACATGGTGGAGGAGCACGCATTGAATTTGATTCACCCCCTTATCGATTAATGAAACGCTGGATAGAGCAGGGTCTGCCTTACGGTAACGATGATGATCCGACAGTAACTCACATCGAACTCTTTCCGACCGAACAAATGATGGATCGAGAAACAACGCAGCAAATTATCTCGATTGCTCATTACTCCGATGGTACCACTGAAGATGTGACACGGATGACCAAGTTCGAGTCGAACGATACCGAAATGGCTGATGTCAGCATCACAGGTATAGTGACAACCGGGCAGCTACCTGGTTCCGTGGCCATTATGGCCCGATATCAAGGGCAAGTTGGAGTCTTTCGTGCCAAAATTCCACTAGGGCTTAAGCTAGACAATTTACCTCCGGTGAAAAACTATATTGATGAAAAGGTCTTCGGCAACTTGACACAACTTGGGTTACCAGCATCAGGAATGTCCGCAGATTCGGTTTTCTTACGCCGCGTGACGATCGATATCGCTGGCCGGATCCCATCGCAAGAAGAAGTAGAGCAATTCTTAGCAGATAAAGATGCCAACAAGCGAGCCAAGTTGGTAGACCGGCTGCTCGCAAGTATCGATTATGCGAATAATTTCGCGAACAAATGGAGTACCATTTTACGCAATAAACGCAGTAATGATAATGATAAATACGCAACCTTTGCGTTTCACAATTGGATTGTAGAAAGTCTTTATGAAAACAAGCCGTACGATCAATTTGTCACTGATGTGTTATCGGCCAGTGGCAAAGCCGGCTCGAATCCGCCTGTAGCCTGGTATCGTGAAGTCAAAGATCAAACCCAACAATTAGAAGACACGGCTCAGTTATTCCTAGGGCTCAGAATCCAATGTGCTCGCTGTCATCATCATCCGTTCGAGAAATGGAGTCAGGATGACTACTACGGTTTTTCTGCGTTCTTCTCGCGAGTTGGTCGAAAAAAATCGATTGGAATACCGGGTGGCACTCCGTCAATCGATAACATTTATCACAAAGTAGGCAAAGCGTCTGCCAAGAATCCAAAATCAGGCAATACCGTGTTACCTACTGGGCTCGGCAGCGAACCTATGATCATTGCCGAAGATCGTGACCCTAGGGTTGAACTGGCAAAATGGATGTCGAACGAAGAGAACCCATTCTTTGCTCCCGCCTTAGTGAACCGCTACTGGAAACATTTCTTCGGTCGTGGATTGGTCGATCCAGAAGATGATATGCGAGTGACCAACCCTTCATCGAACCCTGAATTGTTGAATGCCCTGGCACAAGACTTCATCGATAGTGGATTCGATCTGAAGCACTTGGTTCGGACTATTTGTAACTCTTCAACCTATCAGCTGACCGCTGAACCGAATGACTACAATCAAAACGATAAGCAGAATTTCTCACGCTATTACCCCAAACGACTTCCGGCCGAAATCTTGCTCGATGCCATCGACCAAGTCACCGGCACCGAGACTCGATTTACTGGCATGCCAGGCGGAGTGCGTGCGATTGAACTGCCGGATAACAATTTTAATTCCTACTTCCTAACGGTGTTCGGCAGACCAGAATCAAGCAGTGCATGTGAATGCGAGCGATCTGGTGATGCCAACTTGGCCCAAAGCTTGCATTTGCTGAATTCCAGTGAAATCCAAGGCAAGCTTACCAACGGAAGTGGTATAGCAAGCCAGTTTGCAACGGATAAAGAACGTGAAATCGAAGCGAAAATCAGACAGCTTTATCTGTTAGCATTCGCCAGAGAACCTGCCCCGGATGAAATTGCGATTGCTCGCGGGCATATTGAAAAACCAGAACAAGACCCGAAACAGGCTTATGAAGATATTGTTTGGGCACTGATTAACACCAAAGAATTTTTGTTCAATCACTAGATGAAACACGAACTTATTCGTAACAAACCACGCCTTGAATTACCATAGATTAAAGAGGGGACAGTTTGCCCCCTCTTTATCATCCTGCCGCTGATTATTTCAACTGACTATCAATCCAACCCTTTCAAATGCCGGCTCGTTTTAGAACTTCTGTTTCATGTATTCAGAGGTGCTATTGTTGGCTTGAGGTTGAGAAAGAATATGTTCTTATGATTCGGAGAGAATCAATGCGTTGCCTGCGATCACTATCTCAATTGCTTTTGATTGTTGCCTGTTGCCTAACCCCGGCAGCACTCAGTATGGCGCAGACAGGCTTGCCACATATTCGCTTGACAGGACTTGTGCCTGCCGGAGGAAAGATCGGGAGCACGATTGACTTAACCATTCGAGGAACCGATCTCGACGAAGCTGCTCAGTTGATTTTCTCTGATGCTGGAATTACTGCCAAACCGAAAATGACGGCCATCGACGAGCTGCACCCTACGGCGGAACTTGTTGCCAATTCCTTTGAACTCTCTATCGCCAGTACGGTAAAGCCAGGGCTGTATGAAGCCCAAGTCGTTGGCAGATTTGGCATCTCAAATCCTCGCTATTTTATGGTTGGAACTTTCAATGAATTAAACGCATCAGGAAACACATCGCAAGACAAAGCGATTGAGATTCCACTAAATTCAACCATCAGTGGTAAAACGACCAAGACCGGGGTCGACTATTACTGGTTCAACGCCACGAAAGGTCAAAAGATCAATGTCGTGTGCTTGGGTTTAACCATTGATTCGCAAGTTCATCCGCAAATTACGGTTGCCGACGAAAAAGGGAACCCGGTTGTTTGGAGCCGTGACTACTACAAAGGAGACGCCTCGTTGTATTTTGTTGCTCCAGAAAATGGAAAATACAACATTGCCTTGCAAGATCACGTTTATGGTGGGGGCGATGACTATTTCTACCGTCTCTCAATTCATGATAAGGCCCACGTCACTTCGATCTACCCGCCTGTCGGCAAGGCGTCTAGCACCGCGAAGTTTACGGTATACGGTTACAACTTGCCGGGTGGTACTAGCGTAGCAGGCGAAGAAAAACCAGGTCTACAGCAGAAAGAAATCTCTATCGCATTACCTGCGTTGGCACAGGCAAATCGAATAGGATTAAGTACACCGAAATCGTTTGCGATTTCCAGCCATATCCATCGAGACATTAGTCTTGATCCACTCGGCTTAGGCATTGCAATCGCTTTGTCAGACAACCCTGTTGTGATCGAATCAGAGCCGAACGATGCGGAAAAATCTTATGTTCTTCCAGTTGGCAGTGAGTATGTTGGTAAGTTCGAGCCACGCGGAGACCGAGACTTTGTTCAATTTGATGCCGAAGCTGGGAAAGCCTATGAGATCGAAGTTATTTCGGACCGTCTAAACAGTGGTGCCGATCCTTATCTTGTGATTGAAAAAGGAAAAAAAGATGATCAAGGCGCCATTACTTGGTCAAAACTAACCGAGGTCGATGACAGTAATACGAACAACTATTCGCCCTACTTTGATGCTCGTACTTCTGACAGCAGTTACCGCTTTACTGCAAGTGAAAGTATCCCTTACCGAATTCAATTACGGCATCTCTTCGGAGACAGCGAAGGCGGGCGACATCTTGTCTATCGCCTTCAAGTAAAACAACAGAAACCCAACTTTGATTTGGTGGCCATTCCGGCACAACCGAATCCGGCAGACAAGAATAAGTTTTCGCAAGGGTACATTTCACTTCGCCGAAGTGGTAGTGTGCCAGTTACCGTGTATGTAGATCGTCAGGGAGATTTTGCTGGTGACATCCAACTGATTGCTGAAAATCTCCCTCAAGGAGTTACCGCCACGCCAGTCACATTAACGGGCAAGAATTTGACCGCAACCTTGATTTTAACGGCCGCTGCCGATGCACCCGCAGGCCCACAAGCAATACAAATCTCAGGCAAGGCATTGCTCGACAATGTTGAACAAACTCGTGTTGCAAAAACAGGCGATATGATTTGGGGAACAGCCAGCATCCAAAATCAAATGCCTTACTCAAGGCTAACCAACGCTTTAAGAGTAGTCGTGATTGATAAAGAATCGACACCTGGGGTACTACATGTCGAAAATTCTCAATCGCTGGCAACTGCTATCGGGGGAAAAATTGATTTCCCGGTTAAATTGGCCCGTGTCGACGGATTCAAACCAGAGGTAACGCTCAATGCTCGCGGTTTAGATGGAAATTTCAAACCGGCCGCTGTAAAAATTGCAGGAGATAAAAATGAGGCGACTTATTCACTCACATTGAGCAACGCCAAAATCACCCCCGGTAAATACACCTTCTACTTGGCTGGCACAACAAAATGGAAATATGGCCGCAATCAAGATGCGGTCAAAAAGGCTGAAGCAGACAAAAAGACCATTGATCAAATCTATGCCGAAATCAAAAAGAAAGAGGGCGAATTAAACACCGCCAAAACGAACGCAGAGAATCAAGTCAAGCAAACCGAACAAAAACTCAAAGAGGCTCAGCAAAAACTTCAACAAGCGAGTTCAAAGGAAGAAAACAAAGCGGAACTTGACGCCTCGCAAAAAGAAGTCGCCGCCAATGAGAAAGCATTGGCAGAAGCCAAGCAGACAGTTGTAGCTACTGATGCACAAGTGAAAGCTCAAGCAGATTTGATTAAAAGAGCCGATCAACGAAAGAAAGAAATCGACGCTTCGATTGCCGCATTGAAAAAGGCGAACACCGCGAAAGATTATACCATCGACTTGATTTCTTCAACAATCGTTGTCAATGTCGATTCCTCGCCCATCAAAATAACTGCACCCGCTGAACTCACCGTAACACAAAACGATAAAGTGGATTTAAAGGTAGCCATCGAGCGACTCTATGGCTACGACGATTACGCTGACATCACCCTTGAAGCTCCCAAAGGGGTTGCCGGTCTTACGCTTGGAAAAGGGAAGATCGACAAAGGGAAGGCAGATCAGACATTGGAAATCAAAGCTTCCGATAAAGCGACACCCGGTAAACATACAATTACCGTGAAATCGACCTCTAAATGGAATAACGTAACATCAACTCGCACTGCACAACTGGTGCTAAATGTAGTTGAAAAGGTCGAAGAGCAGAAATAAATCACAATCCAGTTTAATTAAAAATCATCCAATCCGCAGTCAGTTAAAGACCGCACTTTTACCTGGTTTAATTCGTCATGAATAACATGCACCATAAACAAGTTCGCCATTATTGTCTCATGGTCGTTGCTACCTTTGTTGCCATTGGCTCGCTTGGCATGCAGCCAGCTTATGCTGAAATCGAGATCGCCAAATTGGATCGTAAAGGTCCTGTCGATTTCGAAAAAGAAATACTGCCGTTTCTGAGCAAAAATTGCCTTGCATGCCATAATGCATCCGATGCGGAGAGCGATCTCATTTTAGAAACACCGCAAACGATCTTGAAAGGTGGCTCCTCTGGTGAATCTGTCGTTTCTGGCAAACCGATGGAAAGCATGCTGCTAACCGTTGCAACCCATGCCGATGAACCGATCATGCCGCCTGAAGATAACGAAGTGGGCGCCAAGAATTTAACACCAAAAGAACTCGCGTTACTCAAGCTTTGGATCGAACAGGGTGCCAAGGGAGAAGTCACTGGCTCAGGAAGTCAAATCGCGTGGCAGTCATTGCCACCAGGCGTAAATCCAGTCTACACCACGGCCATTACACCCAATGCCCAGTATGCCATGGCCGGACGTGCCAATCAGATCTTTGTGTACCATCTTCCTACGAAACAAGAGTTAGGACGATTGACTGACCCCGTCTTGAAAGAGGTTCTAGGAACTGAATCTGGCGGCGTGGCCCATTTAGATTTAATTCAATCGATGGCAATTAACCCTGCCGGAGATCTACTGGCTTCAGGCGGTTATCGGAACATCAAACTATGGAAGCGTGGGGCATCGCAATTGAAATCTTTTCAATTCGCAGCAAATGCTCCAGGTACTTTTGCACTAAGCTCTGATGGCAAGCAGGCCGCCACAGGAGAGAACACCGGTATCATCTCACTCTGGAATACAACCACGGGAAAACTCATCAAAAGTTGGGACGCACATCAATCGGCAATCACGAACTTGAAATTCTCAACCGATGCAAAACGCTTACTGAGTGGCTCGACCGATAAGAGTGCAACCGTTTGGACCATCGATTCGGGCAAAGCGAGTTTGACTATAGCGACTCCTGCGGAAGTTACCGCTGTTGCCTGGGTTGCCGATGAAACTCAAGTCGCCACTGCATCTAGCGACGGAATCATTCGAGTCTGGTCGATTAATCCACCAGCTACAGAGGAGAAACCCCCAGCAATTGCACCACTCAAAGAACTGGCCGGTCATAAGGGCAAGGTCAATTCTCTCACGACATCATCGACTGACTCTAAAGTGATTGTCTCGGGCGGAGATGATGGAACTGTACGCATCTGGCAAGCAGTTGATGGAAAATTAATTCGTCAATTATCACATGGCGGTCAAGTCAAAGATGCAGCGTTTAACGCGACAGGCCAGACGATCGCCTCGGCGAGTACCGCCAATAGCGTCAGACTATGGAATGCTGCCGATGGCAAGCAATTGTTTGAACTAAAGGGCAGCAGCAAAGCTCGTTGGAATTCTGATGAACAATCACGAGTTGTCGCGTTAGCAAAAAAAGAAGTCGACAACCATACGAAAGACTTAGATGCTGCCAAAAAACGATTGGAAGCAGAAGAAGCCAACAAAAAGAAAACGGACGAGACGCTGAAAACCACTTCTGAAGAGTTGAAAAAGAAAGTGGAAGCACTCGTCAAGCCAACCCAAGAAAAACAAGCGGCCGATAAACAACTGGCCGATGCTAAACCTGCTTTGGAAAAAGTGACAGCCGAACGGGACGCTTCAATTGCAGCAGCGACCAAAGCGGAAGCCGATTACAAAAAATCTGAAGCAGATCGCAATGAAGCAAATAAACAAAAAACGGAAAGTCAGAAAGCATTCGACCTAGCAAAAGCAGCACTCGGCAAGTTGACAGTCGTAGCGACTGCAAAAGAGAAAGCACTTCAAGCCGGAACAGCGACTCGTGATGCGGCGAAAAAAACAAAAACCGAAAAGGAAGCTCTCCTCAAGAAAGCCGAGCAAGATTTGAAAAAGAAAGTGGAAGCGTTAGACAAGCCAACACCGGAGGAAGAAGTGGCCGATGCTAAACTCGCTTTGAAAAAAGCAACAGCCGAACGGGACGCCTCGATTACAGCAACGACTAAAGTGGAAGCCGATTACAAAAAACTAGAATCGGATCGCAACGAAGCAAACAAACAAAAAACAGAAAGTCAGAAAGCATTCGACCTTGCAAAAGTAGCACTCGACAAGTTAACAGCCGCAGCGGCGGCTAAAGAGAAACTGTTTCAAGACGGAACGAATGCACGGAACACGGCGAATAAAACAAAAACAGAGAAAGAGGCACTTCTCAACAAAGCGGCGCAAACATTGAAGACTGCGGAAGCGGCTGTGAAGTCAAAGTTGGCCCCTTATGATAAAGCAGTAAACGAGAAGAATGCTTCGCAGCGAACGGTTGATGCGGCCAAACGATCCATTGAACGTGCTGTAAAAGCTGTCAAAGACGCATCTGATAAAATTCCTGTGGAAGAAAAACTATTCAAAACAGCAGAGACTCAGTTCAACACACAAACTGAAGTCGCAAAAAAAACAACCGAAGCTTACACCGCTTCAGAAAAAGGATGGGGAAGTGTTGCTTTCTCACCCGATGGAAAGATGGTGATCGCTGGTAGTGAAACTGGAATCATTCAAACTTGGGCTACCGAAACAGGGACTCCCGTAGAAAACTTCACTGGGGCAGAAGCGAACGCAGTCTCAGCAAGAGTGCTTCCAAGTGGTGACCTGTTAGGCTTAACCGCAACAGGAAAAGCAACGCTCTGGGACACTTTGCCTGATTGGAAGTTAATTAAAACCATTGGTAGTTTTGACTCTACCAAAGACTTACAAGACCGAGTAACCGCATTGCATTTCTCTCCTGATGGAAAGACACTGGCTTCAGGCGGAGGCAATCCTTCTCGTTCTGGTGAACTCAAACTGTGGAATGTTGAGACCGGATTGCTAATTCGAGAAATCAAAGATGCCCATAGTGATACCGTATTTGATGTCGAGTTTTCGGCTGATGGCAAGAAAATTGCTTCCTGTGGTGCAGATCGATTTATGAAGGTCTTTCATGTTGATTCAGGTCAACTTGATCGTGCATTTGAAGGGCATACGCATCACGTGCTGGGAGTTAGCTGGCGTGCCGATGGACGGGTGCTCGTGACTTCGAGTGCAGATAAAGTAGTGAAAATTTGGAATGCTTTGACCGGAGATCAAATACGAACCGTCACCGGCTTTGGCAAAGAGGTCACTTCGATTCTGCATTTTCGTGATGCCAGAAGTGGTAAATACGATTACTTTGTCACAAGCTCTGGTGACAAAGCGGTTTCGATTCGCCGTTCAGATAATGGTGGCAATGTGCGGTCTGTTGGTGGTTCGACCGACTATGTCTATTCGGTCGCTGTTAGTAACGATGGAACCACTTTAATCGCAGGTGGTGCCGACAGCGTGCTACGTGTCTGGAATGTTGATGACGGAAAACTGTACGTCTCTTTTGATCCACCAGTTGTGGAATCAGCCGGAGATCAACAAGCCAAGAACTGATCGATACTGCACGACTGATTTGCTAAAGATCATTTCTGTGAATCAAGTAGTACTTTACGCAAGAGATTCAACGCTTGCTTGACCGCTCTAGGGCGATGGATCTCTGGGTGGCCTGCGAGTCGAGAAGATTCAACCATCGTTTTCTCTCTCGTAGCTACAGCATATTGGTACTCCGCGTTTTCATCAATTCCCGTTTGATACAACGGGCCGATGGCAATTGCATAGTCGGTATCAAACTGCTCGCGGGTCTGTTTTGCCATTTGCTCTGCCTGGTCTTCCGTGGGCAAAATACTTGCGCCACGAAACACATTCTTGGCGGTATCGGCTTCTGTTAAACACAGAGACAACAAACCACCAGTATCGGCTTCATGCACACTCAGCGATCCGTTTTGTTCAAGCAGTAGTTTGATCACCACATCTTGCAGTTCGTCTTCTTCGGTGCCGTAGACGAGCTCTCCCAGCGAATCATGGATTTCTTGAATCGTGGACTGCATTTGATCTAAGCAAGCTTGTTCATCAATGCCTTGTGCCGTGATCCGCAGGGTAATCGTGGCTTGATGCACCGTAATGCCAACACTTGGTTTGCGCCCCCGCTTGATTAAATCGGGAACCATGGCCTCTAGGTGACTCTCTCCTACGCCAAAACACTTCAAGCAATAATGCTTAATCACCGACGACTCCACTCCCTCCATGCTCTGAATTACCGAGTGTACGGTTTGCTGCCACATCTCTTTCATTTCAATAGGGACGCCTGGTAGTGCAAATAATCGAGACGTCGTCCCATCGGTTCGCGACACACGCATATCGATGCCTGGTGCGGTTCCATTCGGATTGGGTATGACCTGGCTAGAAGCTGGAAAATAAGCCTGAATCTTATTCTTTTCAGGCATGGTGCGGCCTCGGGCACTAAAGCGTAGTTCGATATGCTCTAGGCTGGCTTCATCAAGCACTAACTCTTTGCCGGTTGCTTCTGCGATTGCCTGACGGGTTAAATCGTCGTCAGTAGGGCCGAGCCCTCCGGTGATCACAATCAAATCGGCCCTGTTGATAGCCGTTTGCATGACCTGGATGTTTGCCTGTAAATCATCACCCACGGTCGTGTGATACATGACCTGAATACCAAGATCGGCCAAGTGGGTACTGAGCCACTGTGAATTGGTATCGAGTCGTTGACCACTGGTAAGTTCATCTCCGATAGATATGACTTCACCACGCATATTTGACCTTTTCAATAGATGTCTTTATCACCAATTCTCACCACAGCTAAGGTTATGAGATTTATGATGATACGCAGAAATTTCGTACTGACATAGATTAGCGATCTCCGTGCTGTACTTGCGAAAATAGTACAGCGGTAGTACCCGGAAAACGCGGAACTACTCAGAAAACACTGTCAGTGTAAGACAGGTTACTTAAGATCATTAGTCTTAAGTAGTTAAGAAAATGGCGGGGGCCGGATTCGAACCGACGACCTCGAGGTTATGAGCCTCGCGAGCTACCTGGCTGCTCCACCCCGCGACAATATCTTCAGGATAACGACACAATTGGTCGTAATCAGGTTTGGTCAATTCTAAACATCTTCCTCTAGCAGTCTAGTGGGGGAACTCCGTAATGTGAAATAAACTGCCCGAATTTCATATTATTCTTGTTTTTCGGAGCTTCTTTTTACTTCAAGCAAGAAAGAAGTGACTCCATTTACGACATCAATTATTGAAATAATCGTTACAATCAGGGTAGTCAAATTTAGCTTATCTACGGATATTCGTGAGTACTCAACTGTTCGCTTGGCGCTTTCCTAATTGCCTGCTAAGTTTTCGTAAGGTCTTCACTGATAAGATTTTCCATTTATTATATCCGTTGAAGTCCCTTGCTGTCGAAAGATGTATTCCAGCCAACGATAGTGTTGCCGTTTCAATTTCCCCACGGAGAGAGCCCCGGATGTCAGAAGACCAGCATCCAGATGACCAGCAAGATGCAAAACCTGCTGGACCTGTGCCGATCTCTCCGGCTCCGATTAGCTTACAACCGCAGCAACCCAAGCCTGATTCTGAGTCTCAACCCGAACAGCATAAAGCCCCGATTTCGCTAAGTGGATCTGCCGCTCCGTTATCACCGACGCCGCCTGTTCAACCAGGAAGCTACTATCCACCGCAACCGGTTGTACCTACTAATAATCCTTATCAGCAGCAACCGCCCCAACAGCCGGCGTACCCGTATCAGCCTCCACAGGTGCCGAATGTGCCTATCCCTGTGCAGCCTGTTCCACTTCCACCGCAAGCAGTTCCCGCGCCCGTTGTTCCATCGCCAGTTCAACCAAGCCAGACGGTGGCACCTCCGGTGACTCCGCCAACTGCGACTCCTGTTGTCCCTACAGCGGATCCTGTAAAACCGCGAACAAAGCCTGCTGAAACAGCGAAGCCAGCAGAATCGAAAAAGCAACCTACCAGCCCTAAGAAGACTCAAGCAAAAAAACAAAGCCGGGCCTCTGAAAAGAAAACCGCGGTATCTAAAGAGACTCCTAACCGCTCAAAAAAACAACAGGCGAAACCACCCCAAGAACAGACGCGATCGAAAAAAGCAACATCTAGATCTGAGAACAAGAAAAAAGATTCAGCGGGCCACAAGCAAGAAGCCAAACTGAACCCTGGCTCAAAGAAAAAGAACAAGGTCGTCGTCGGCTCGAAAGAGCCTGTTATTGTTGACCCTGCGTTAGCAATCGATGCTGCTCCGATATCAGAATCTCTTGATGTTCAAGCGGTTACCGTTCAAACAGCTCCCCCTTGGCTGGTTAGCATGCTGCTCCACATGGTCATCGTAATTGGGTTGGCACTATTTAGCGTCAGGGAAGAGATCAAAGAAGTATTTACGATCAATGCCACCTATGCAGAAAAGCTAGGGGATCAACTTGACGAAAATGTGTTAATCATCGCCGAGCAAGATTTCCTGAGTGAATTAGTAGAAGGCTCTCTGACCGAACTACCGAACATCAGCGAAGTCGCCGCGCCAAAAACACTAACCAATGTGGATCAATTCAGCCCGAATGCCGCCACAATTGCCAGTGTAGAAGCGCCAGGGGTGGAGTTCAATGCACGTGGCGACGGAAGTCAAAAACGTGCGTTAATCCAAGCTTACGGCGGAAATGCCACGACCGAAGAATCGGTCCGCCAAGCTTTAGAATGGCTCAAACGTCAGCAAACTCGTGATGGTTCGTGGAGCTTAAAAGGCCCTTATCGGAATGGAGCGGGGCTTGAAAACAAAGTTGCCGCCACAGCCATGGCTTTGCTCGCGTTTCAAGGAGCCGGACACACCGACGAAGTGGGCGATTATCAATCGAATGTGAAAAAAGGATGGCTTTTTCTAATTCGAGAGATGGACCGCGATAGTAATTTCATTCAAGGGGGCATTCCGAATCAGCACGTGTTGTATACCCAGGCACAAGCAACCATTGCCCTGTGCGAACTTTACGGCATGACAAAAAGAGAAGAATTGCGGGAGCCTGCCCAACGTGCCATTGATTACGCCGTGCGGATTCAAGCACCTGAAGGTGGTTGGAGATACACTCCCGGATCAGGCTCTGACACCTCGGTGACTGGTTGGTTTGTGATGGCATTGCAAAGTGCCAGGATGAGTGGACTTGAAGTGCCTGATAAAACCTTCCAAGGCATCACCAAGTTTTTAGATTCGGTTCAAACCGAAGGTGGAAGTAAATACACCTACCAAGTGACCAGGTCTCAAGAACCTACCCCTGCAATGACAGCAGAAGGATTACTCTGCCGACAATACTTGGGTTGGGATCAAAACGATGAACGACTAGTTGACGGGATTTCCTATCTCAACGCCAACCCAATTAATTGGGAAGAACCTGATGTTTATTACTGGTACTATGCCACGCAAGTCATGCACCATGCCGAAGGTGATGCCTGGGAACAATGGAACCGCGTGATGCGACAAGCAATCCCAGAGCAACAAACCCAAGGTGGCAAAGAGCAGGGAAGTTGGTATCCTGCTGGTGATCGGAATGGCGTAGTGGCAGGCCGCCTGTTTACGACCTGCCTCTGCACCTACATGCTGGAAGTTTATTACCGCCACTTACCGATCTATTCAAAAATTGAAGTCTTGAACCTTCAGTAAGCTTCCCTTCTTCGTTGATCTACCGATCATCAAACGACTCGCTGGCAATCACTTGGTACGAAGCCTTGGCTTCATCAAATGCCTGTTTAGCTGCTTGTCGTTCGTCTTCACGAATCGCCTTCACTTTGGATGACCAACATTTATCGACCGAATCGATACACCATTGGGCACTCTTGCGACTGGCACGAATCGGCTTGCCGTCAAGCTCCACAAAAATTGGGTTGGTGTGCGAACTTGGGAAGATACGAACTGCGATCCAGCTAGAAATTTCGGGTTTAATTTTGAATTCCAACTGATTGGTTTTGCCATCGGCCTTGATTATTTTTGTGGCGACAGGGTGCCCATTCACAATCAGTTCGACCGGAACATTTTTCGTGTTCCCACGGCGGGCTCTTTCCAAATGCCAAAATGGTTTTTGATCAAGCGGTTTATTACGAATCTGGTCATTCGGTTCATCTGGCAAGAAGGCCGCTACGTCGACGGTAATTGTAAGTTCATCTCCTTGGCTGGCCTTCAACAGGCTTGGTTTGCCCGCTTCGCCAGTTGTGCCAACTTCCAAATCATTGATTTTAAAATCGTAAAGATGGCTGAAACCGTCGGAGACATAGCTTCGCCCATTTTTGATTCCTTCGGCCCATTTATCAAAAGTGAATTCACCATCGGCATCCATTTTCACATAAGAACGCCCGAGCCCAACGCGGTCTCCATAGATACACGGGAAATCGGTCTCGCCACTAATCCGGCAAGTATATCCACAGTTGAGCGTGTGATACCAAATGTTCAATTCCCAAGTCGAAGGCGTATCGACCGTGCTGATGAAGTCACAGACATCATGGGTGACATCCACAATATACTCATTAGCACCAATTCCATTAAACGGAGGAATTTCATAAATCGGCAATTTATCACCTGCCACTTGCAAGCCCCATCCGCTATGCGAATAGCCAACCACGCCACCTTGTTCTTTGCCCCATTTCAAGATCGGTTTATTCCAACTAGGCCACTCTTCAATCCGTGTGGTGCCAGGTTAATCGTCTTCTTGTAAGCGAAGCAAACA
>NVWB01000256.1 GCA_002733575.1 Blastopirellula sp.
GGTAAAAGACCGGGTTCACGTCCATGATCTCCATGCCACTATTCTTCACTTAATGGGGCTCGATCACGAAAGATTGACCTACCGTTATTCCGGCCGTGATTATCGACTGACCGATGTCCATGGAACAGTCGTGAAAGACATCATTACTTAATCGAAGAATACTTCCTAAAGCTATTCTCTCTCGCCGTGTACAAATAATTAAAAAACAGCTAACATCCTGCTGTATTAGCCCAGCGACTTTCGTCGTGAACATCCTTTCAATAGTTCTGTTGCAAACAGGCTGCGATAGGCCAGGCATTTGATGAATAGATCATCATGATCGATAATTACGACTGAATTCATTGTGTATAGCAGTTCAAATTATATGCATTATAATTGACCAACAACCTCGTATGATTTAAGTTATTCTTGATGGAGGAGTTCCTCATCTTTGAATGGAATAATATTCGCTTAAATGAACCACCGAAAGTCACTGGGCTAGAACATGAGGCAGCTATGAAGCCAATAAGTTTATTTGTTATTATATTCCTCTCCGTTTCATGTTTTGGGGCGGAGCGCCCGAACATTCTTCTGGTGTTGGTAGACGACATGGGTTTTTCAGATATTGGCTGCTATGGCGGTGAGATCAACACGCCTAATTTGGACAAACTGGCATCCAGCGGTATCCGTTATACCGCAATGCGCAACACCGCTAAATGCTATACCACGCGAGCCTCGCTTATATCGGGACTTTACTTTCAGCGCACAGATCGTGAGTTCTCTCACACCGCAACCCTCGGTGAAGTGTTGCGTCCATCGGGCTACCACACCTTCTGGTCGGGTAAGCATCATGCGACATTCATTCCGACGACCCGTGGGTTTGACCGTTTTTATGGTTTGGTTGGCGGCGCCTGCAATTTTTGGAATCCTGGTGGCACGCCACGGCCGGGCGAAAAAGAGGCCGCACGAAAGAGTAGCGCAAGCTGGGTTGTCGATGGTCAATTCCAGAAGGATTATTCGCCTGAAGACAAAAACTGGTACGCCACCGATGCCATCACCGACACTGCGCTAAATTGGCTAAAGGAAACCGAGGATGATGGCAAACCGTTCTTCCTTTATATGGCTTACACCGCACCCCACTATCCGCTGCACGCATGGCCAGAGGATATCGCCAAATACGAGGGTGTCTACGACGCGGGCTACGACGCAATCCGTTCAGCCCGCTACAAGCGGCAACTTGAAATGGGTCTGTTTAACGCAAAAACCACACCACTTTCAGAGGCCACGCCCAAAGTACCGTGGAACGAGCTTTCAGCAGAGGAAAAGAAAAAAGAAATTCGGTGTATGGAAATTTACGCCGCGATGATCGATCGCGTTGACCAAAACCTCGGTCGTGTGTTCGATCAACTGAAACGCACAGGAAAATTCGACAACACACTCGTTCTGTTCCTCTCCGACAACGGCGCCTGCGCTGAACAGCCGACCAAGTTCATAGGCGATGTCAGCGGCGAACTTGGCGGTCTTAATAGTTTTCCGACGGTTGGCCCATCCTGGGCGAACGTATCCAACACACCGTTCCGTTTTTACAAGAAGGATTCCTATGAAGGCGGCATCAACACACCCATGATCGCGCATTGGCCCAATGGGATCAAACAAAAGGGTTCGTTTTTCCGAGAGACCTGCCATCTGATCGATATCATGCCCACCTGCATTGAACTAGCAGGCGCAGCGTATCCAGGCGAATCGCCAACACCACACGTCAAGCCACCCGATGGTGTCAGCATACAGCCCAGCTTCACCGGCAAATCGTTAAACCGCTCAAAACCACTTTTCTGGGAGTTTGGTGGCGGTGCGGCCACGCAGCAGGGCGACATGAAACTCGTTCGCAAAAAAACATGGGAATTGTACGATCTCTCTAAAGACCGTACTGAAACAGTGAATCTTGCTGGGAAACTTCCCAAACACGCCGCGCATATGGAAGCCCAGTGGCATGCGTGGTTCAAGGAATGCACGGGGATGAACTACGCCGCTTATAAAGCGAAGCTGGAATCCAATAAAACCTCTAATAAGAAGAGTAGCCCATGATCACCCGAACGTTCAGTCTTATGTGGATCGCAGTCGCCATTGCGGCTCCTGTGATCGCCCAGCGTCCCAATATTCTGTTGGTGCTGTCGGACGATCACAGTGTGCCTCATGTCGGTGCGTACGGCGGTGTGAATTGCCGCCGTTTGAATCTGACCCCGAACCTGGACGCCTTCGCCGCCAACAGCATGCGATTTACCCGTGCCTACACCGCCTCACCGCAATGCGCGCCCTCTCGCACCTCTATTTTCGCTGGCCGCTCGCCCGTGGCGCTGGCGGCGACACGCTTTGCTCAGCCTGCCAGGCCGGGCACGCTGTTTCTCACTGACACGCTGCGTGCTGCCGGCTACTGGGTAGGGCTCGATGGTCGGCATCAGCATTTGGATGGCAGAAACAAAGACGCACCTCATGTTTCAGACGCACTGGTTGAGCTGGGAATGCGAGCAGAGCGGTTCGAATCTCGCTTCGACCATTTTGTGCGTGCCGCAAAAACCAAAGGCGAGTATCTGGCCAAAGTGCCCGATATGCTGAACGCCGCGCTCGACAAGGTGAACGCGAGCCAACCCTTTTTTCTCTACTTCGGTTTTAATCAACCGCATCGCAAGTGGGGAGAGGACCATGAAGGAATCGATCCTGCAAAGTTAGTGTTGCCGCCTGACTGGCCGGATCTGCCGGAAGTCCGGCTCGATTACGCCCGCTATCTTGCTGAAGTGCGTGATCTGGACACCGGGTTCGGATTGCTATTAAAGACACTCAAAAAACGCGGACTGTCGGACAACACAATGGTGATTTTCATGGGCGACAACGGCGAGGCACTGCTGCGTGGAAAAGGGACGCTTTACAGCCGCGGGTTACATGTGCCGCTGATGATCCGCTGGCCAGGTAAGGCATCGCCCGGCTCGGTGAGTGACGTATTGATCAGCGGTGAAGATCTGGCCCCGACGATATTGGCCGCAGCGGGACTGGAAGTCGCACAAGAGATGACGGGTGTGAGTTTTCTGCCCGCGCTTTTGGGAAAACCGTTTGAGGGCCGCAAACAGGTATTCGCTGAGCGTGGCTGGCATTTTGGCCCCATCACTCGAACCGATGGATTTGATCTGTCACGCTCCGTCACAACGCGGCAATATCATTTTATCTATAACGCGCTTCCAGATCGAAGCTACACGCCGGTCGACATGGCTGAAAAAAACATCGCATGGGACGCGATTAAAGTGGCGCGTGAATCCAATCAATTGTCCACATTGCACCAGCGTCTTTATTTCCAGCGGCCGCGTCCGATCTTTGAACTCTACGATTTAGGCAATGATCCCCACCAAATAAACAACCTCGCAGGGCAGGAATCTGTGAAGATGATTGAACAGAAGCTACGGAACGAGTTGGATCGCTGGATGATTCGCGAAGGTGATTACCTTCCCCTTCCGGCTCACGTGATAAAAGTTATGAATGGCAAGTAACATTAAACGGCGACATACTCAACGCAATTGGGCCTCATTGGATAGGCGATTGCGGGCCATGCCCCCCCCAGAAACAAAAGGAATGAAATGATGTTTAATCGTATCCCTCAAGTGTTCCTGATCGCGGTGATCTGGTGCGGTGGCACACAGGCCGCTGAATTGCCCTCCGTCGAGAAGTTGATTCAAGATCACGACACCAATGGCGATGGCAAGTTGCAAGCAAATGAAGTCAAACAGTCATCCATTGCTAGGCAGTTCCCGCGTTGGGATGTCGATGGTGATGGGTATGTGAACGACTCGGACATCATCAAGTTTCGTGCGAAGTTCGGCATCAGGGCAGACGGCTCGAAAGTCACCGACTCACCCAGGAAGCCCGCTACGCCATCCGCAATTAAGATGCTGCCCATACCCGCGGTCAACGAATTGCAACGTGCTGACTCGACCACGACTCTGTCTCCCTCGGAAAGAAAGAACTCGGCATACATTCTCAAGACCGTACGCCATCAGGCCGGTGGCAACCGGTACGTGGTTCTGACTGATTATCACGAGTCTGAGTATCTCAAGCCGCTCCACCGTCTGGTCAAACACTACGATGGCGTTCTACTTGAAGTTGATGACTTGGCCACACTGCATCTTGATCGAAGTAAAACCAATGCTCTACTGGCGAACCTCCGATCGTCGAAGCCGAAGTATGTGGCTATCGCACCACGCCTCAAATCGCTGCGCGAGAATATGCTGCTGCACGTGTGGGAACTGCTGGCCCAGATTGACAAAGACCCTCAACTTGATGCGTACCCCGGATTCTTGGTTGCTTCGACTGCGGATGGACTCGCCCGTCTGGTCGACCAATCGATCCATTACGTCCCGCGTAGCAAGGAGTTATTGAAAGCGATGGCGATCAGCCAGGTCTCTTCCCAGACGGAATTGCGTTCACTGCAAAAGGCGGCGATCCTTCGGAGACAGTTTGCCGACCATGGATTGCAAATGCCTATTGCTGCCGTCTACACACCTAGAGCTGTGGGCGCTCCGAAACTGAACGGTGACCAAGTGTGGAACCTTGTAACAACCAACAAGGATCGTTTCGTTCGATCATTCGATGACGAACTCGGCCGCACGCTGCAAGCGGCCAACCTAGTGGTCATGCACGGGCACGGCAGCCCGGGGATGTCTTGCAGCGTGGATATCTCGGCCATCCCCGAGGATTGCAGAGGCAAGCTGCTGCTGACCGGCTCGTGTTTCTCCGCCTCACCCCTGAAGTCAGACATGGCACCTATGCGGGAAGCTCCCGGTGGTTATGCCATGACCAACAAAGACGCTTTTGTGCTTCGCGCCATCGACAGCGGAGCCGTGGCAACCTATGGTCACATGCGTCTGAGCCAGGGCTTCCCTCACCTCTACACGGTCCTAGAATCGTGGATGCGTGGCGAGACGATTGGCCAGTCGTACCAGCAACTGATCAACGGCCTGCTCGAGAAGAGTCGTTTAGATTCGCGAGCACTGGTGATGAACGCCAAGGCACTCAAAGGGAAAAGGTCGAAACAGGGAGTGTTACTTTACGTCCTCATCGGAGATCCGGCCCTCCAGCCACTGGTCAAAATGTTGGATTGATTTATCGATTCAGTTCCGGCTGGGGCTCGATATTTTGTGTATACAATCAAACATTGCCATGCCTGTCGTATTACTCAAGGGTTTGCGAGCGTGTCGTGAATATGATCTGCACTGGCTAACTTTGAGCTAGGTCGCACTCTCAAAACATTAATTATATTCAACTAAATCACCGGGTGAAAATTTCACACTCGCATCTGCAACGAGTTTTGATTTTCAATATTTAACTCGTTGCAGAGAGTCAAAATTCAACAACAAGCGACAATCACTACTTTTTTCGCTGGAACATGACAACTCGAAATCCTAAAAAGCTGTAAGCACTGGTTGCGGAGCCTGTAGATCGATAGCCTGAATCGTAGGAAGAAGTATTAGAATAAGATCCTCCTCGATAACCTCTAGATGTACCTAAACTCATGCCCTGAGGATCAGTTTCTGGCTGCCTCGCATACCAATAATTGACACACCACTCTCGCACATTTCCGTGCATGTCATGCAAGCCCCAAGGATTCGGAAGTTTTGTTCCTACCGGATGTGATGTGCCTACTGAATTCGTGGAATACCATGCGTATTTGTCCATTTGATTTGGATCATCTCCGAAACTATAGCGTGTAGAAGTTCCTGCACGGCAGGCATATTCCCACTCTGCTTCTGTCGGAAGTCGATAGACACGACCGGCTGCCACTTCTTTCGGATGCGATGAAAGGCGTTGGCAGAATTCCATTGCTTTCTCCCAGCTAACGGAATCCACCGGGTTGGATTTCCCTAAGTTTCGACTTGGATTGTCTCCCATCACATCGAAATACTCGCCCTGAGTTACTTCATGAATTCCCATGTAAAACGGCCGGGTCAAGGTAATCTCAACCTTAGATGAAATTTGACCAAGCATCGCTTTGCCTGCCGGTATGAATTTCAATTTCATGTCGATGGTGTTTTGTGTTAGCAAGGGAGGCGTGACGCTCTTACTCGGTGTCGGTTTCTTGGGTGTCGGCTTCCTGGTAGCCAACGTTGCTTCAGCTTGCTGCAAATCAATCAGTGCCATTCGAGTCATCTTGTTCCCGGCTGTCGAGAAACTAATAGCCGGTTTTTCTGGATTCTTTAGTGCGATCTTCTGGGCGCCCATCATCCAAGAGTCACTGGCCTTGCCTAACGATTTGAAGTCACCATTCCAGTCCAACACTATCTGATCATCGATTACCACCTTTACGTTTCTGGTGTTCACTTCGTATCTTATTTTATGCGTTGAATTGCGACTAAAAATATCGGCCAACTCGGGCAAGTTTTTACGAGACATCGAAAGAATCTGATTGTTTCTTTGCGTTTCCACATTGCAATACTGGTTGGTCAGAAAGATCGAAAATACTCGATCCCCTTCGGTCAACAAACGCGTTGCAATTCCCACTGAAGGGTCTTTGAGTTGGCAATCTATTTCTAAGGCATAGGAAGAGTCATGATCAAAAGGCATCTCAATTGCGTTGATACCATCAAAATTACTTTGCAGCACGTTACTGTCCTGAGACCAGGTGCCATATAGTGTATGCTTTTCAAGGTTGATCAGAGGAAGTATTTCCGTTGGTGCCGCTTCTTCAACCGCTGGCACACTGGCATTACCAGTGTCATCCGCCATTGCAGGGTCGCTGGGAGCAGTGTTACTGGAAGCTATGTCTGTAGAAGCAATATCACTGGAAGTAGGCACCGGATCGGTAGATTCTTCTAATTTACTGGCAACCAGTTCCCATAATCCTTGACCCGCTTCTTTAGTTGGAACAGCGTAGAACAGTTCCCCTGAAGTTTGAACAAATCGTGGAGAACACCCCCGAACATACTCCCCATTTTTCTTTAAAAACTGATAGCCACCAAATGGATCGGAAATCGAATCACGAGTTGCTCGCACAATTCGAGAATTGGCCCCTTCGCCCACACAAAACCAAAGCGTCAAATCATCCTCTGCCAAACTTGGCCAAGAGAGTGTTTGATTCTGTAGTAATGGACTCTCTTGCATAGGCAATTTTTGCGGAGCCCCCAATACATCCTCTCTATTCTCACGCATCGAGAAAGCAAATTCTGTGCGACTCGCATCACCTGTGATACCACGCTGAAACACCAAGGTCGTTCCAGTCGAATTAAACACAGGGTAGTTAGGACGAACGACCCTGGAGAATCGACTAATGGGTGCATAATCACTCAAGGGAAATGTAACACTCGGTCGATCAGATGAAACAAATTGAGTTTTACCCGACTCCTCTTGAAGAATGGCAACCAAATCGAGGCGATCAGGCGTAAAAGTACCATATCGAAGATCGTCTTTGATGGTTTCACTAGTTCCAAAAGAAGAGCTAATAGTAGCCCGATTTGCACCTCGGATTTCAGAATCCGCGATCGCAGTTCCAATGCGTGTCCAGCAAAGTGAAAGGCCATCTGGGGAAAATGACGGGCTATAATCTCCCTTGCTGATAGAATTCAATTCGGGAAACTGTCGCGTCTCTACCACTTCGGTTCCTGATCCGGTAGTCCTACCCCAAGAAGGCTCAGACGCAGTGCGAGGAACTAATACAGGACTTCTCCTAGGCACGGGTGTCGCTATTCTATTCGTTGCAAGTAATTTTGCGCCAGCACTCGAGGTGGGTGCCAATCGTGTTTTTATTAGCTGAAAGGGCGAACTGGATTTTGGTTTTCCATGAAATGCAAGGGAAGTTCCTCCATCGACAAACTCAAATCCACCCAATTGAGAATCACGACCGCCGATGACATGCCGATGCGGAGTTTTCCAATCGGATCTCACTGAGTCCCTTGTTGAAATCCAGAGTTCACTAGCTAGCGGATCTCTATCACCGAGATCTCGACGTCCAAAGCAGAGGATCAATCCGTTCGGAGAAACCGTGGGTGAGAACTCGGCATATTCTGAATTAATTTCAGTACCCATGTTTACCGGATTACCCCACGATCCAGTCAAACTAAACCGCTGACAGATCCATAGATCGAATTTTCCGTGAGACCCTGGCCCGGCGGCTGAGAAAATCAAGGTTAAACCATCTTCAGAAAGATGAGGGTCTCTTGGCTCGAAGGAGCCATTTATCAACGTAGGCTTGTTTCTTAAAAACGTTTTGCTTGGCCAAGAGAACTTCGTTGAATTCCGCGTGGCTTGAACGAATTGAGGGCGAGCTTCGGCCGTCATACGAGTGACAATCGTGCTCAAGCCATCTGCCGAAAGCTCGATAGGGAACCCAGCTTCTGCTCCCAGGGAAATCTTTCTAGGGGTTTGCCACTGGGAATTCTCGAACTTGGAAGAGTAAATCGTGTCAATTTGCGTAGGAGACCCGACGCTGGAACTCAGAAAGATGAGAAAACTATCATCGGCTGTGACCGTAGGATAAAAGGCCATTTCACGAAATGTTGGACCAAAGGCGGTTAAACTAGATTGACCAAATCGTTCAGAAACATCTGGGGCTGGCGTAGTCGGAGTGCTACTTGTTGAATTCATCGGCACAGTCGGTTTTTGTACATCAGCCACTTGAGAGGGACTGGCTGATGCATTCTTGTTCGGTTGCCAGTCAATTGATAATTTTAAATCGACGCCTGGCTTAATTGTAAATTGCTTCTTGGGCACGAGAAACTTGGAGTCTGCATCGAACACAAGTTCATAGGAACCCTCTTTCATGGGTCGTTTTGTTTCTCGCTCACTAAGCGTGACAAGAAACTCTTCATTGGTTACGACATTTCGGATTTTAACCTGCTTCCCAACTAACTGCGACTCGAATTCATCACTGGCAACTTCAACGGTTAAAGTTCCTAGCTGAATCTCTTCTTCCACTAACAATCCTGCGATATAATCAAAAAGAAGAAAATGCGAGAGCAGCATTGCCAGTAAAATTCCGCCACGCAGCATGATCGCCTTCTTGGACAAACCCTTGCGAGATCGCTTGCCTTTGACCTTTCGTGATGCGGCTGATCGCGGTCGTGAAGAAGCTGGCGGCGACTGATACGGAGCCTGAGTGGGTGCTTGTGAAAAGCTAGGCGAAAATTGAGAAGCGTTTCCGAGAGAACTATCGCTCTCAACAGACGAACTTGGGGCGATGGGAATATCGGTTCCCACGCTGTTCTCAAGCGTAGCAATCGCAGGCAGTAGATTCTCTAAATCAACAATCAGTTCAGCAGCGGTTTGATATCGATCCGCAGGTGACTTACTCACTAGTTTCTGAAAAACAAAATTTAATTGCGGAGGAACATCCTTGCGAACTTGTGTCAAGTCAGGCAGCGTTCCCTCTTTGTGTCCTAATAATCTTGCAAACTGCGTGCTACCCGTATAAGGCGGTTTACCGGTCAGCAAATAGTGAAGCGTACATCCTAAACTATAAATGTCGGCTCTTCGGTCAACCGTTTTTGCATCGAACGATTGCTCGGGAGACATGTAGTCAATAGTGCCCATAATCACACCATGCTGAGTTAATTCAGCCTGATCAGAGCTTGGATCTTCGATTCGGACTAGGCCCAGATCCAAAATCTTTATCGACTCATTACCGTCTACCAGAAGATTGGCGGGTTTGATGTCTCGGTGGATAATACCTTGAGAGTGTGAATAATCGAGACCTCGGGCTGCCTGGATAAGATAATTGACTGCCTGGGATACCGCCAAAGGGCCGGTGCGTTTGACCTTTTCTTTTAAATCAAGGCCCTCAATATATTCCATGACCATAAACTGGCAGTTATTAGATTCGTCCGAATCATGCACGGCTACGATATTCGGGTGCGATAATTTGGCAACGGTTTGAACTTCTCGAAAGAAGCGGGCATTGGCGACTTTATTCTTCGGGTCGCGTGAAACCACTTTTAACGCCACCAGTCGATCTAAACGGGTATGTCGTGCTTTATAAACCGAACCCATCCCTCCTTCGCCAATTTTATCGAGGATGAGATATTTACCAAGGATCAGGTTCTTTGCCTTTCCTGCGGCAATATAACGCAACTGATAAGTAGAGAGCAATTGGCTATCAGTCAGCCCATCAACTAATTGATAAATATTCGAAATCTGGCGTTGCTCAATTAACAGATCCAGTGCTGTCGAATCAACCAGCCCACTATCTGTGAGATGGCCCAGTAGTTTGTGATGAGTAAGACCTGCGGGAAGTTTTTGCCACTGCTTTAATAAACTTTCAGACGGAATATCTAAACCAATGGGAATGGAATGATCTTCATTGAGCACCCAATACGTACTGGTTAATTTCTGAATATGATCTTGAAGCTCTTTCTCCAGCTCTTGATCTCCATCCGCCAGATCTCGAATGCTAATCGGGCGCCCCGAGCGTAGACGCCTCTCACATTCAATTAATAAATCAAGTATTTGATCAGATACGTTCATGTGTTCTTTATCAGGATTTGTTCTTTGTGATGGATTTGTTCTTTGTGATGGAATCTGCAAGCCTTAAACGTGCAAGGTAAAACCGACGATAGACGGTTTCCTCTGGTTCACCTATCAGTGTTGCTGCTTCGTCATGCTTAGCAGCGGCGTACCAGATAAGTGAAAACACTTCTTTTTCTTCATCGGGTAATTTTTCTATTTCTTCATGGAATCCGATCCACTCATCCAAAGATACCGGTTCAGCTCCGTGCCCATGGGATGCTCTGGGATTGTTCAAGTTCTCGATTTCATCTTGAGGACCAAAACTGTCTCGCACCATTTCGATCAGCGTTTTGCGAAGTTGCGAAGTCGACGCTACAAACATCTCACGCGCAGATTTTGCTTTCACTTTCTTCAACTTGCCATATAACTGGATCACCGCTGCTTGAAAAACAACGGGAGTCTCGTCCCACTCCTGCAAATTCGGGTAGTTAATCAGAATGCTATGAGTCAACCGTTGGAGTCGAGTGATCGAAAGATCGATAATCTGACGATAGCACTCCGAGCTATCCACTTCTAATGAAGCGAGTATCTCCTCGAACTGCGTGGGTGTAGAAGAAAGTGAATTCATATTGATTTATGATTGAAGCCTGCAAGAATTAAAGCCTGCAAAAGTTGTACAGTAATTGGAATTGATTATAACCACCCATTGCAGGGGATAAAACCCATTATTCCTCTATTAGTTAAAGCGAGTAAAACTCTTTAGCCTGGACAACATTTCTTCAAAAAAAAGCAAAAACATCATAAATGCCTAGTTTTCCTTAGATTTTCGGCTTTCTGGTAACAATCTCTGAGAAAAAATGTCCGACCGAACTATTTGCTCTCGCTCTTATCTATACACGGGGGGAAGGCTTTATCTCCCCTCTTTGGGCGGATAAGATAAGGCTCCTATGCTTTAATTTGCCTTTTCTGTCCTCTTCAATAAAAACACCGTATGAATTCACAGGCCGGCACACTGACCAAAATCGAGGAAATTCTCACTTCTAAGAAGCCTGGGAGCCGAGATTCCTATCGAAAAATCATTGAACTATCGATGGTCCGAATGCAGCAATTAACCCATGACATGCTTCGCGGTTACCCTCATTTACAACGCTGGGAACAAACCGACGACGTGTTTCAAACTGCGGTGATCAAGTTGTATCGCAGTTTGAAAGAGGTGAAGCCAAAATCGGCTCGCCAGTTTTTCGGGTTAGCGGCCCTGCAAATTCGCAGAACTCTTATTGATTTGGTCCGTTATCACTTAGGCCCTCAAGCCGATGCGGCCAATCATGAGTCAGACTTTGGCCACTTCGATGCCGTTGATCATCAGACCGACAGCGTCATTACATTATCGCAATGGACCGATCTGCATGAAGCGGTCGACAAACTTCCCGCAGACGACCGCGAAGTCTTTTCGCTCATCTGGTATGCCTCGGCCACGAAAAGAGAGGCCGCCAAGTTGATCGGGGTTTCAGAGAAAACCATTCAGCGCCGATTCTGCAGGGCTCGTATATTACTGGCAGAAGTATTTGACCAAGATACTTTAGGGTAAGCAAACGCAATGAAAATAGACGATCACATTATCGACTTGCTAATCCAATGGGAAGATCGCCAACGATCCGGCCAGCCGATCAGCGTGCAGGAACTGGCCAACGGAAACGCCAAGGTCGAGCAACAGCTCGAAACGCTCATTCCCCGCATGTCCATCACTGATTGGGTTCATATAAAACCGAACCCAAACTCCACGGGTCTCGATCTTCCTTCCAAAAAGATATTAAAGCAATCGTTAATCATGCCCAACGATTTAACACTCGAAAGATTTCTGAGCAATCTCAAGAAGGCGGAGTTGTGCGACCCTCAAGAACTCCAACAGTTCATCAAAAAACACGCAACATCCAATGTTCATCAACTTGTCAACGCATTGGTAGAAGCCGAACTGCTGACTCCGTTTCAAGCCAGAGCCGTGGCCCATGGAAAAATCAAAGGACTTACGCTCGGCAATTACCTGATTCTCGATAAAATCGGCGAAGGGGGCATGGGTGCCGTTTATAAAGCCAAGCACAAACGACTAGATCGTATCGTGGCACTCAAAGTCTTGCCGCGCGAATCAAAAAAGAACCAAACCGTGATCGCCCGGTTTTTACAAGAAGCACAAACCGCAGCCAAGTTATCGCACCCGAATATCGTCGCCACGCATGATTCCGATGAAGCCCACGGCTATCAGTTTTTGGTCATGGAATACATCGATGGCAAAGATTTAAGCATCACCATCAAACGCAACGGAGCACTGTCAGTCATCAAGGCGGTCGACTATCTAATCCAAGTAGCGCGGGGCCTGGAATATGCCCATGGGGAAGGGATTATTCATCGAGACATCAAACCACACAACCTGCTGGTTGATAAGAATGAATTGGTCAAGATTCTCGACATGGGTCTCGCCCGAGTCGAAGCACGCGATGAGGATCATGACGATCTCACACAAGAAGGTGCCATCATGGGCACCGTCGATTACATGCCGCCAGAACAGGCCATCGACACCAAGAGCGTCGACCGCAGGGGCGATCTTTATAGTCTCGGTTCGACCCTTCACTTCCTGCTAACCGGCAAACCGCCATTCAAAGGCGACAGCCTACTGGTCAAAATGCTGGCCCACCGCGAACAAGCTCCGCCTGACTTAACCCAAGTCCGCAAAGATGTTCACCCTCAACTCAACTTTGTGTTTCAAAAGTTGATGGCCAAGCTGCCCGATGCCCGGTATCAATCGGCTGGCGAGTTAATCGCCACGCTGCAAGCCCTGCGACCAGAAATTGAAAGCTACGAAAAAAACATCGGCACCGCCCCGCCTCCACTTCCACAGATTCACACCGAATCAAATACCTCGCTGAGCCAACTATCCCAAATCTCCGCCAGCATCGTCCAATCGCTCAGCCTCGACTCCCTATTCAAATCCAAACACCTCCGCAAACTGGCTGCATTGCCTAAGCACCTAAAAATTGCCGGTGCAGTTGCGGCGGTTGTTACGCTGTGCTTGAGTGTTTATCTACTCGCGAGTTTGATGTCGGGCTCTAGTGATGTGGTGATTGATGACCCGGTGGAGCCTGTGGTGGAAGTACCGAAACAGCCTGACACCACGCCAGCAACCGAACAATTTGTAGAACAAGCACCCATCAGTACAAATGCTAAAAGACCAGCAAGTCTCTTTGCAGCCGATATAGATGGAGATGGAGACATGGATGTAGTCGGGAGTTCCACAACAGACAATAAAATCGCGTGGTATGAAAACGATGGCAAGCAAAACTTTACAGAGCACATCATCAGCAATAATGGATATTGGTCTAGGAGTTTGTTTGTGGCTGACGTAGATAGGGATGGTACTCTGGATGTACTTAGCGGTTCCAATGCTATGGGTCGGATTGTTTGGTACAAAAACGATGGCAAGCAAAACTTTACAGAGCAATATTTTGGCAGCACCGCAAGTGGAATCGACAGTATATTTGGGGCCGATCTAGACAATGATGGCGATTTGGACGTACTGAGTTCTTCTTTTCTTGACAGCATGATTGCCTGGTATGAGAACGATGGCAAGCAAAACTTTACAGAGCATATCATTAGCACTAATGCGTCGGCAAAACAAAGATTGCTGGCGGCCGATGTCGATAGTGATGGCGACCTGGATGTACTCAGTGCTTCTGTTCGTGGCAGCAAGATTATCTGGCACGAAAACGATGGCAAGCAAAACTTTACAGAGCACATCATCAGTAACAATGTGTTGTCAGCCCATTGTGTGATCGCAGCCGATGTCGATGGCGATGGAGACCTAGATACTCTTAGTGCTTCCCTTCATGACGACAAGATTGCTTGGTTCGAAAACGATGGCAAGCAAAACTTTACAGAGCACATCATCACTAAAACTGCCGATGGGGCCAATCATGTGTTGGCAGTCGATGTAGATGGCGATGGAGACATGGATGCGATCAGTGCATCTCTGTATGACAACAAGATCGCTTGGCATGAAAACAATGGCAAGCAACATTTTACTCAACATTTTACTCAACATATTATCAGTACGTCAGCAGAGGGTCACAGCAAGATATCCATGGCCGATCTGGACGGTGACGGTGATATGGACTTACTTTGCGTATTTCCTGAAGACGACAAAATCATCTGGTATAAAAACATCAGCACCCCAAGCACCGACAACACCACCCCACCGGTCAAGACCAACAACCCTGCCCCTGCCATCACACCGATAGTCGTAACGCCAACCAGCAATCCACCGGTGGCTCCTAAGCCAAACACGAAAGATGCATTTATCTCGATGCCCGGCTTTCCGATGGTGGTTCTCAAAGCAGGAACCGAGAACTATGTACCCAACCTGCTTGAATCCGCGGTTGATCAGCAAGGCAATATTTTCCTGCTGTGTGCGCAACCTATTGACCGAGACTTTAATCCAAGTATTCCCAATCAGGAATTTGTACCTGTTCGATCAATTTCTTATCTAACCAAACTTGACCCCACCGGCAATCAACTTTGGTCACGCAAGATAGAAGCAAGTTCTTCAAAAGATTTAGCCGTTGATCAGCTAGGCAACTGTTATGTAACAGGTGTTTTTAGGAATTTTACGAAAGTAGTAAATGCACCAGCCAGCACTCAGCTAAATACTACGCCAAAAACCATTCGCAATGTCAATGTCTTTTGTTTTGACAGTAATGGCAGCGTAAAGTGGAGCAAGAGCTACGGAGGCGAGAACTCATTAAGCGTAGACAAGATAACGACAAGCCCGACTGGAGAGATTTACCTGACTGGAAGGAGTTCAGGAACTGCTATTCTCACCGAGGGTGCCCAAAACTTTAATTTAAACAGGAAAGGGGGCTACATTATTCAGTTGTCGAATCAAGGAACAATCCACTGGGTAAAGCAATTTCTTAATCTGGAATTTTCATTTTCTGATATAAAGACTTCAGCCGATGGATCAATCTACTTGCTGGGGACTGCTCATCATAAAACAGATCTAGACCCTGGATTCAACGAAGTTTGGCTTGAGCCTCAAGATGGCCAGTCGAACGCATTCCTGCTTAGCCTAGACTCTCTAGGCAACTATCGTTGGTCCCAAGTAATTTCGAACGAAAGCTCTACCAACTACGACATTACTGTAGACTACCAAAATAATGTCTATGTCACTGGTTCTTTCGCTGCTGGCACTCGCCGTTTCCCTCTAGAAGATGTAGATGGTGGCTATGGCGATTGCGGCTTCGACGGCGACAGCGACGATGGATTCAGACGATCCCTGCTCGCGTTTGATCCTCAGGGTGTTTATCGCTGGAGTCATGATATTGGAAATAATCAACCTGTTACAAATCCCCAACTTGCAACCGATGAACAAGGCAACCTACATCTAGTGTACACGTTTAAAGGAACAATCACCTTCAATCCTAATCAAGGTGGTAAAACGTTTACCAGTACCGGCCCAAATTCCGACATCGCTCTGATTAAATATGACACAAATGGCAAGCTACTATCTGAGCAAACCATGGGCTACCAGTCTCACGATTCTTCAGAGAGCATCCATGTCGATTCTTCAGGAAACACCATCATTATCGGATCGATTCTTGGCTTAACAGACGATGCCCCTTTAGTAGTTGACGTAAAACAAATCGATTGGAGATACATTCACGGTATCTACCTGAACAAACTAGCACCCAAGACAGCTGGCGGCAGTTCAACACCGATGTCTTCATTGTCACCATCAGAACTGGCTGACGCAATCGCGGAAATCAAAAAGCTAGGCGGCAAGGTCTCGCTCTACAAATCAGGAGGGATGCGAGTCATATTCAACCGTACGCAGATTACGAATGAAGGATTGGTGCATCTGAAAGGCCTGACCAGTTTGACAGAGCTGCA
>NVWB01000257.1 GCA_002733575.1 Blastopirellula sp.
AATCGGTCACAAACAGGATAACATCCGACCGGCGAGCCGCGTCTTGGGCCAAGTCACCCCGGTCGGCACCGCCGACTTCATTGATGCCGGGTGTATCGATCAGCACGACTTCACTATCGCCGAGACCTGGTATTTTGTAGCCGCATCCGTCCCAGGATACATGCCAAATTTCTTTGGTCCAACCACCCTGCACATCGACCTCGGAAACTGCCTCGCCGACCAGTGCATTGATTAAGGCCGATTTGCCGGTGCTGATTTCACCGAAGATCACGATCTCGACACGACCTGAAGTCAATTTCGATTCCATCTCGAACATCTGATCTAAGTCGGTGCGTAAGAGTTCTTTTTCTTGGTCGCTGCAACCCTTGAACTTGTCTAAGGTAGAGCGCACCGAGGCTAAGGCATCGATGTATTGTTGATCATCGGTTGCATGTTCAGAAGTATTTTCGGTATTAGTTGTCGACATGTTTTTGACGTGCTTGTTGCACAAGTTTTCTTAAATAATCGAGTTTGGTGACACGCTTCCACTCGCGTTGAGCCAATCCAGACATGCCCCCTTCGGGTTCATTCATTTCGTTCTTAAAGTAGATCATAAATACGTTGCCAATCCAACGTGTGACCAGAGCAACTACTAGTCCTTGTAAGGCTCCGCCCGCAATTGTACCAGCCCCAGGGATTGTTTTTAGTAGCGAGGCAACACCCGCGGTAATCACCGGCGTGGCAATGCTGACGCCGAGAATGGCCAGCAGGCTTTTACCGAATTGACCGAGCAGATTGACGGCCACATCAAGATCAACTTCTTGACGGTACACGGTGGCCAAGTCGACGACCATTTTGGTGGAAATGGCACATCCGGCTGCTAGATCGACCAATGGAAAAGGGCTGACTGCCGCTGCGCCGCCGGCGCCCCACATGTATTTATCAATAATCTGATTGGCACGTCGATCAAGCGATTGTTCAACTTTTTCTTTGGCTTGCTCCACTAGCCCTCGTGATTGAAGTAGCAAGTTGGCCAGCAGTAAATCCGTTCCATCTTGCCGAACAATTTGCTGCATGCGTTTTGCAAGTGGTTCAATGGAAATCGGCATCTCCACCGATTCTTCTAGATGCTCGCCATCCGGCAAGACTCGCATGCGCGTTCGCGTGGACACTTGAGAGCGAACCACCACCAGGTCATCCGGTTCTAGCCACTGGGCCACTTGTTGCGTTAATTGATTGACAAGTTTTGAACGATCTTCACTGGCATAGTAGTCTTCCTTGTTCAGGCAAAGAATTACCCGTTTTTCCATCTCGCCGAGCAGCTCTAACAATTGAAATTCGGAGTCACGCAGTGGGCCATCGACCACGAGTAAAATAATATCCGCAGTCTGTGCTGCTTCGGCAGAGATTGCTTGCCGAGACTCGCCGTCAACTTCGCCTAAGCCAGGCGTATCGACCAAGGTGATTTGATTGTCGCCTGGCATGGTAATTTCGTTGCGGGTCACGGTAGTTCCGCCAGCGATGTTGCTGGTAAACGCATCTCGCCCAGCCAGGGCATTCAAGAGAGACGACTTGCCGCTAGAGATGGTGCCGAAGACAACTATCTCTAGCCGCTGTTGATTGAGCTTTAATTGCAGCTTCTCAACCAGGCTGCCAAGCTCTTGATGCAACTCAGGGTCGTTGATCTCATGTTCTAGCCCCGATATCGATTCGAAATTCTCATTGAGTTCAGTCTGTTTTTGTTCGCTGGATAGTTGGCTAGGGTTTTGCTGGCGTCGAACTTTACGTTCGTTTTTTCGGATCTTCGCTCGGTAAAGTTTCCAAACAACGGTTATTATGGCCCCCAGAATCAACGCCCCGCCGGTTGAGATCAACCCCAGGTAAGCGTAGCGCCAAACTCCTACCATGCCATCTGCTTGCTGATAGTAGCCTGCCACAGTGGATGGCAAATAGACCAGCGCAGCCCCAATCACAGCTAGGCTAATAATTAACCAGTAGTTGGCGAATTTGGATTGCGTGCTCATAGCATCAGGCAGTGGTGATTAGGTAAGTAGAACTTCTTCCAAAATGTAGGTTACCCGGTTAGGTTCGTTCGTTGCAACCTGTGATTGCTTGGCAGAAATGATCGGAAGAATCGATATATTCGTTGAATTATGGAGTAGAAGGCTCGTTAGAGGGGATTTGTGCGATGTGGCCCCAAAATTAGCCAGCGATCAAAATCTTCAAAAGAGTTCAAGAAACAAAAACAGGGAACTCACATTGAATTCCCTGTTTGATTCTCGTTGATAAATAGAATTACTTATCAGCAGGCTTTTTGCCCTTCTTTTTCTTTGGAGCAGCAGCAGGTTTTTTAGCCGCAGCATTAGGATTCAGTTTGGCCATTTGTTCTTTGGTTAAGAAAGACGCAAGTTTTGCTTTGATTTCCTTAGTCAGCTTGGCAACTTCGGCTCGAACTTTCTTTTGCTCTTCGGTAACAGGAACTTTGCTGTCAAGAAACTCTTGACGCTTTTTGCCTTTAAGGCCTTTTTCAGTCGCTTCTTTGATTGCGGCAGCACGGGCCTTGCGGGTTTCAGCGGTTTGGCCACTTTTCTTTCTTAGCTCAGCCAGCTTCGGTGTAAATTCTTTTTTCAATGCGGCCAGCTTTTCTTTTTGCTCGGCATTGAGATCGAGTTTCGCGGCATTGTTGAACATGCCAGGGTTCGCGCCGGTTCTGCCTTTGCCTTTCTTTTTAGCATCTTGTGCAGCAAGTGGTGCGGCTACCAATAATACGAGCGAGAGTAACATCAGGTTGCGGAATAATTTCATCTTGGGTCTCCAGGAAATCGAAGGGGGAAAAGTGGGTAAAACAATCTTGAAATTGGATTGGAAAGATTGTTTATCAGAAGAAAAGAAACCAGCCATAGTTTTGAAATTAAACTACGGCTGGGAAGTTGTTGCAAATTAACCAAACAATTCGGGAATGACATCTCCGTTACGAACAATCGTAATCGGGCGACCAGCATCGTATTCTTTGGTGAAATCGATGCCCAGGTTGTGATAGAACGATGCGGCTGCGTCGTCAGGCGAGAACCCAACGCCATCCGCAGGCAAGGTGCCTTTGTCGTCGCTTTCGCCAATCACTTGGCCCCCTTTGACGCCGCCACCTGCCATGAGCATAAACATGCAGCGAGGATAATGGTCTCGACCACCACGATCATTCACTTTCGGAGTACGTCCAAATTCACCTGAGACAAACACGCCGGTTTCATCAAGCAAGCCTTTGGTGTGTAGCCCGTTGAACAACGCGGCCAGTCCGTTATCTAGTTGGGGTAGTTGGCGATCTTTCAAACGAGCCCAAGCATCGTTGTGTGTGTCCCAGCCACCGTTGGTGATGGTCACGAACTTGACGCCAGCTTCTACCAAACGAATGGCCAGTAGACAACTCATGCTGAAAGAATCTTGTTCAAAAACTTTGGCAAACGCAGGTGATTCTTGACTCACATCAAACGCATTCCGCGAATTTTTCGAAGTGATGATCGCATGGGCTTGATCACCGAATTTATCGAGCCCATCGAGTAGTTGATCATCGGACTCAAAGCCCTGGAACGTTTTATCTAAATCGCTTAGCAAGCTTTGACGACGTTCGACTTTTTCTAGGGTAAGCCCGCCGGTCATGCTGATGCCGCGAACACTAAACTTCGCCCCAGCGGTTGGTGTGGCATTGGTATTGAGTGGAGCGTACTTAACGCCCAGAAAACCGGCCGAGTGTTGTGCTCTCGGAATCGCCACGAAGGGAGGCAAGTCAGGTCGGCTACCAAATTCCTTGGAGACCACCGAACCGTATGTTGGGTACTGAAGTGAAGCCAGCGGCTTGCTGCCGGTGTTGATGTATTCGGTGCCTAAGCGATGGGCACCGAGTGTGTGCGAGACGCCACGCATGATGCAGAATTTATCGGTCTGCTTGGCCAGCTTAGGCAAGTGTTCACTTAGTAGAATACCTGGTGTTGCGGTTTTAATGGTTTTGAACTCACCACGATATTCATCCGGTGCATCTGGTTTCGGATCAAACGTATCCAGGTGAGTTGGCCCGCCGTTCAAGTTGATAAAGATACCCGCTTTGGCTTTGCCCTGTTTGTTGACTTGGCCTGCTTCAGACATTCGCAAGTAACTGGCCAAGTTCAGGCCAATTCCACCCATTACGCCTGCTTTGATGAAATCTCGTCGTTTTACGCCATCGCATGTTTTATGAATCGCCATAGGATAATTTTCCCCTAATTTCAAACGAATTGAATTGTAATTGTATGATTGAAGTTCAAAACGACTTAATGATTTACGATAAACTCTTTGGTGTTGAGCAATACCCAAAGTAAATCACGGGCTCCTTCGACTGGGTCTTTCGATTCCTGGAAGTAGTCAAGCGAGCGGTTTAACTCCTCTTGAGTCGGTTTGCGGCTCAAGGTTCTCAAGTAAGCTTGTTCTACTATAGAAGCCGCGTCTTTGTCGTCCATCGGAGCACTGGCCGCCGCGACTTCCGCTTTGGCTTCTTTCAATTTGCTCTCTAAGGCAGCAAGTTTAGGTTTGGCCGAATCAAGGCGTTTTTGCATTGATTTAATTTGGGCTTTATTGCCAGCCTTGCGAGATTGGGCCAGTTTCTTATACCCAGCCTGCATCTGTTTGCGGTAATTGATGATTTGCTTAACAAGCGAATCAACCTTGAATTTCGCCTTCGTTTGCTCAGGCTTTAATTCTCTAGCAAGTTGATCAACCCAGCCTAGCTTGCCGCTGATCTTGTTTAGTACATCACTATCGTTTTGCAAATATACGGTTTGCAATAAACTGGCTTCCATCGAACGATCACAATCGCAATTGCTTTCGCGAAGTGAACGCCCAAAGACTTGTAAGCCGTAGGCAGCTGAACCTGTTTTTCCAGAAGGACGTGTGCCTGGGATGGAAAGAGTTCTGCCTTCGACGTCATCGTGATAGGTCGCAAACAGCTCGTCGTTGGAAGTCGCTTGCGAGACTATGTCGTAAGCCACTTCAGCAGGTAAGCGTCGAGGAATCGCTCGGCTGAAATTGTGGAAATCGAGACGATTGGTGTCATTCGGTTTCCAGGTTCGTTGATAGGTCGCACTATTGACGATTTCTCGGTGAACCCATTTCATGTCGTAACCACTTTCGACAAACCCTTGGGCTAGATAATCCAAAAGCGCTTCATTGCTGGGAGGGTTGCCTAACGCTAAGTTGTCGGCAGGCTCAACAATTCCCACGTTGAAGTAACTGGCCCAAATTCGATTAACAAACGCCTTGGAGAAGTAGCGGTTGTCTTTTTTACGAAGCCACTCCATCACAGGGGATCGAATATCATCGTGTTCGTTGAGTTTAATTTCGGCTTCGCCCAACAATCGAGCGGTTGGATAAGTAACGATCTTTTCAGATTTGGTTTTCTTCGTTTTTGGATCTTTAGTTTTCTTAAAAGTGACTTTCGGACGAATCGGGTTGAGAACTAATTCAGGAAACGGAACGGTTTTGCCTTCTTTTAGTTTGTTACCAAACTCGCGGCGTTGTTGGTTTCCACGTAACTCTTTATCAAGATCGAGTGCTTTAACAATTTTTTGATATTGAGCGAACGATTTGTCTGATTCATCTTTGCTTTTACGTGGTGCATTTAAGAATTGAGCTTGAGTGAAGAATGTTTTAAATTCATCGAAATCTTGTTTCGACCAAACGTCAAATGGATGTTTGTGGCATTGAGCACATTGGATGCGAACGCCCATGAAAGCATAAGCGAACCCGATGGCCCGATCTTCAGGTTGTCGGAAATCACGACGAGCCCAATAGTGAGTCATGGTATCGCGGTCTGCAAAAGAATCGCCTTCACGATAGAGGTCGCTCATTTCTTCGCAGTATTCTTTATAGCTGTCGCCAGGATTTCTACTGCGGGCCAACACAAAGCCTTCAACGATTTCATCGTAAGGCGTGTTCGCTTTAACACGTCTTTCAATCCAGTCGTACCATTCTTGCGAAGGACCAGTTCGGACTGGCGAAACATTCGTAAGCTGGGCGTCGTTATTGCCGGTGATGTCGCACAACATGGTCGTCCATTTGGCCACGTAGGCTGGTGTCTCAAGTAGTTCTTCAACTTTCTTCGCACGCTTGTCGGCTGATTTGTCAGCAACAAAGCGGGTAATTTCTTGTGGTGTAGGCAGAGTGCCGGCCATGTCGAGACTTAGGCGGCGTAAGAATTCTTCGTCGTTGGCGATGGCTGACGGAACGATGCCGAGCTTTTGCAGTTTTTCGACAACCAGGTCATCGATCTTGCCGTTGGAGGCAACTTGTGGGTATTTATTGCCGATCAAATCGGTCGTTGGGCGAATCACAGGAATAGCCACAACCGCTTTGTCATAAGCAACAACCACATGCGTATCGCCTGCTGAGCCCGATTCGATCTTGCCATCGATATCGACCTTGGCGACTTGCTCGTTGTTGGTGGTAAAGCGACAGAGTGGAGTCACATCCTCACGGGTTCCATCTTCCCAAATTGCAATGGCCGTTAGTTGTTCGATATCGCCTTGTTTGCTGAAAAGAATGTCTTCTGGGGTGACTTCAAGTCGAACGATTTTTGAGATATTTTTAGCCTCAAACTTGGCACCAGATTTTACCCAGTTCAATAACACGCGGTGCTCCCAACTGTTTTCTTCAAAGCGTTGCCCACCTTCGTGCGCATCTTCGTCTAAAGGTTTGTAGACGATCATGCTATATTCAGGGTCTTCTAGATCAACTCGAGGGCTGTCACCTGCTGTGATGGCATCGTGATCATATTTGAAGTCATATCCAAACAGTGATAGTTGAAAATCACCTCGTCCTTGGAATGAACCATGGCAGGCACGTCCATTGCAGCCTAAGCGAACCATCAGTGGTGTCACGTGCCGCTGGAAGTCAGGGGCTTCTTCAACTTTGGGATCGGCAAAGCGTACAGTAATGGGTTCGAGCTTTTCCGATTGGTTTTTACCCGCATCTGCGGCTCTGAGTTCTGTGACACTGAGTGTGCCTGTGATGAGAATGGTAGATACGATGATTACCAGTGTGGCCAGACAACGCAATTTTGGGGAGTGAAGTTGGGGCATGATCGAGCTTTCCTTGGCTTCTGAAGTCTTGGGTATCAGAGGAATGAACGGATGATGTATTAGTTATTTTTTTGAAGTGCTGGTATTACTTGATTTCGACGGAGTTGTCGTTTTGGGCTTGAATGTTTTCTCTTTGCTGGCAGTCGAAGACGTTTTAGTTTTAGCCGGTGGAGAAATGATGCTGCTGTATTGTTTTTTGATGAGCGAGTCTCGGTTTTTCACTAGTTGGTCGATTTGCTCTTGCACCTTCTTTGCGCGAAGATTGGCTTTTTTGTATTCATTTTGCAAGTGTTGAACTTGCAGATCAACTTGCTGAGTTAGCACCGATTTCAATTCATCCCGCAGCTTTTTACTTTTGGGATTCATCTGAATTTGTACTGAAAGTAGTTGGAGTCTTGATTTTAATTTCCAGGCACTCAATTGATACTCATAGGTATCAATATTTCGCTCTTTGACTGCGGCCAGTCGTTCGCTTGTTTTGAACAAGTCTCGGATAGCAGCACTGTAGCCACGGTTGCCACGTTCTTTCAATGAGACCAGCAGTTGTTCGAGTTCAGGGTGATATTGACGCACAAAAGTCAGTGCGGCCGCTTCTCTCTCGGCGGTCATTCCAAATTGCAGCGTTGATTTTCCCGTCGTGTTTTTTGGTCGTTTATTGGTCGATGCAGGTTGCTTGTCTGTCGTTGATTTGGCGTCAGCTTTTTTCTTGTCTGCTGTCGTGGTGTCTGCAAATGCCGAGGACGTCACAAGTAGTACGCAAATCATTGCGGCTACGACGGAGGTCAACTTGGCAGATTTTCTGAACATAAAGGGCATTTTGTACTTTTCAATAAAACGTAAGGTTGTGCACTGCGATTGGGAATGAATTTGCTGACTTAATTAAGGAATCATCTCTTCGGTGGTCTCACCCATTTCCATATCGATGTCAGATGACTCTTCGATTGAAGTGAATGCAGCAAACATCCAAGCAGGTGGCGCTAAGGTTGATTGTAAGTTGTCTGTGTCGAATTCCATTGATTCATCTTCAAAAGCAATCTCATCGATTAATTCAAGATCAGTGTTTAAATCTAGAATAGGGTCTCTATCAGCGTAAGCTAAACCATCTTGGTTTTGTGTGAAGTTAATCCAAAGTTCGGCCAGTTGATCGGTCTCTACAGAATTCTGTGAGACCGTGGTTACGACAGGATTGATTGGGGTTGTCTGGGGGAAGAAGGAACCAATACTAAACACGCCAACTAAACAGGCGGCGACTCCGACAGAGATCCAACCCAACTTGGATTTTAGTGAGTCGTATTGATGCTCTGAGCGATTTGAGCGCAAGGTCGTCGATAGTTGAGGGGAGTCTTGGCAGGCGTAGGTTGCTTGAATCATTTCTATCGAGTTTGCCAAGATCTCACGTGCTGGCTGAGATTTTGCGAGTAACTCTTCAAACTGATGGACTTCCGCTTCGGAAAGTTCGTTGCTGAGATAAAGCAATGCGGTGAGCTCAATTTCAGCGTTTTGATTTTGTGGGTCGAAACTGGAGTTCGACATGATGCACCTATTTTGTAACAAATAAATTGAAAGGTTATTTTTGAATATCTTTATTGACTTGATCTAATTTGCCACGAAGTTTTGTCAGGGCGTTTCGCATGCGACCTAACGCGGTTCCTAGTGGAATATCTAATTCTTCTGAAATCACCGCAAATGTTTTTTCTTCGTAAATTCGTTTGCGAACGATTTGTTGTAATTCCTCGGGTAGTTGACCAATGGCCTGTTGTACTTGTTGAACGGTTTCCCAGTGGACTGTGGGGATATCGGCGCCTGGTGTGGAAGTTTCCTTGATCCACGATAACCGTTCTTCTACTTTTTTCTTGATTTTTGAGCGGCGTTTCAAAGCCAAGGCTTCGTGATACGCGACTCGAAAAAGCCAAGCTTTCCGTGATTCCTCTTTCGTCTTGTGACCGACTTCGGTCATTTTGACAAAGGTTGACTGTAAAACATCTGCCACCGAGGCAGACTCTCGCAAAATTCCATACAAAAAACGACGCAGTTGATCTGAGTGTTCGATATACAGAGTCGCAACGATGGCTGAGTCGAGACGCTCTGGTTCTTCACTTTTTGGAATAACACTGCCTGGAACAACACTCTCTGGAGTAATTGACCCCGATGGTGCGTTCTTTTTCGCATTATCTTCTTTGTGTTCAACCATTTACAATGAGAGGTGAAAAGGACTACTTATTGTGATAATTTCGATATTAAGAGCTTTTTCATAAAATATCGTGAGAAATGCGGTGACTCTGGAGGGATTCTGAAATTATGGCGTGAGCAGCGTTTATAATCGATTTATGTGCCACTCAGTATCCATGATACTCGCTATAATGGCATTTTTAGAACTCTCTTTCACTCATTTTCTTGGATTACCGATTTGTTTATAGGGCCCGTCTTTACACGTGAATCGTCTGTAACTCCAAGACGTACAACACTTTATGTCTATCGATCTGTCTATGTAGCAGCGTTCTTTCTGTTAATTTGTACCGCCTGGCTGCTGATGGCCGGAACGCAAATTATCACGACCGTGGGTGATATGGCCCGCTTTGGAGCCCTGTTGTTTCAAATTCTGGCTCCTATTCAGTTAGGATTAGTCATCTTTTTTGCTGCTTTTTCTGCTGCAAGTGCCATCGCCCAAGAGAAAGATAAAAAAACGCTGATCTTGCTGATGATGACTCGTTTGAATAATTCCGAGTTGGTATTAGGCAAGATGTTGGCGAGTTTGCTGAATATCTTTGTCCTGATTTTTGCGGCACTCCCTTTGTTTGCGGCATCGATCTTGTTCGGTGGTGTCTCGCCCACGCAAGTTCTATTGGTGCTGGCAGTTACATTAATCACCGCTTTTGCTGCGGGAAGTTTAGGCGCTTTGATTGCTTTGTGGCGTGAGAAGACTTTCCAAACCTTATCATTAACCGCGTTGATAATCGTCATTTGGCTAGGGCTTGCCGAAGCACTCAACGCAGGACTGTTGGGGTCCAGCTTTATGGGGTTCTCTGCTGAGCTATTAGGTATCGCTACCAGCCCTATTCGGGCAGTGATTGAAGCGGCCCGACCTTACCCGATGTCGGCCAGTGGATTGGCAACGTGGGGATTGGCAACGTGGCTTACGCCATTGGGAATGTATTTCGGAGTGATCTCAACCATTGCCCTTATTCTGAACGTGGTCTCCATTTCACTCGTCCGAGTATGGAATCCTTCACGAGAAGCGAGGGGGTCCGCTGGAGCGGATGCTGAGGATCAAGAAAGTGTTTGGGGAGAAGATCATGGCGATTCTGATGAAGTTGCCGCTGGATTAGATTCTCCTCAGCAAGCAGATAAAGTTCGAGATGAGCATGTGGATGGCAGAACTCGTAGTGTGAACCAAAAGCATCGTGAAGTTTGGGACAACCCGATTTTATGGCGAGAAACGCAGACCTGGGCGTATGGTCGTAAGGTTTTAGCGATTCGATTTGTCTATTTGCTGCTGGCCGCATTTGCGATTTTGATCTTGTATGGATTTGTGCAAAGCGGAGCACTTGTTGTTTATGGAGATGAAGTCGGCACGGTGATTCCTGTGGCGGCGAAACCGCTGGTTCCGTTGTTTTTGGTCAGCTTGGTGATTGTCAACGCATTGGCGGTTACATCGATCACCAATGAACGTGATGGCTTGGCACTCGACTTACTTTTAGTCACTGATTTAACTCCAAAAGAGCTAATCTTTGGCAAGCTGTTCGGTATCTTATGGGTCACCAAAGAGATGATAGTAGTGCCGATTTTGGCTTCAACTTATCTTTGGTACTCAGGCGGGATCTCGCTAGAAAACGTGATCTATTTGCTGGGTGGTTTAGGGGTGATGTTCTTTTTTGTCACCATGCTGGGAATTCACTGCGGCATGATTTATTCGAGTAGCCGTACGGCCATTGGGGTAAGTTTAGGCACGGTTTTCTTCCTGTTTTTAGGTGTCGCCACTTGTTTGTTATTGATGATTTCTTTCAGCGAGTCGTTTCACTTTCAGTTGTTCCCGTTCCTCGGGTTCATCGCAGGGGGTGGACTCGGGCTGTATGTGGCTATCGGGTATCGAAATCCTTCGCCTGCCATTTCGCTGGCTGCATTTGTGGTTCCGCTGTCGACGTTCTACGCTATTACTACATTTTTGCTCAATAAAAGTTTTGAAGTATTTCTGGTCACTGCCTTGGCATACGGCTTTACCACGTTTGCCATGATGATTCCTGCTCTCTATGATTTTGATGTTGAGATGGGACGAAAAGGTGGCCAGGAAGAAGGTTAGCAAGGTCGTATTGCTTGGTAATGATGCTGTGTTGACTGCTCTAGTAATTTTCAAAACAAGGTGTGTTTTCGATACATGATGGATAGGCCAGCTACCAATCAAATTTTCGATTCAAGGAGTTCTATTCTGTGGAACTAATCTTGAATTACTGGCCTTGGCTGTTAGCCATGTTTTTTCTGATCGGATGTTCGGCCTTGTTCTCCGCGTCTGAGGCCGCTTTCTTCTATTTGAAAACCGACGAACGCAAAAAACTAGCTACAGGCACCTCGACCCAACAACTTGCCGCCGGATTGTTAGGCATGCCTGAGCGGTTGTTATCGGCTGTTCTGTTTTGGAATTTGGTGATCAATGTTCTCTATTTCAGTTTGGCATCGATCATCGGGATTCGCTTAGAGCAAGAAGTTGGCGGCGCCGCATCAACATTATTTGCCACTGGTTCATTGTTGGTGATTATTTTCTTTAGCGAAATGTTGCCTAAAAGCTTGGCCGTGTTAAGAGCCCCCAGCGTCGCTAGTATGCTCTCGATACCCGTTGCAATTGCCATTCAAGTGGTTGCTCCCTTGATGCCGCTGTTGACGCTTGTCAATGAACTTTCTCGACGAATGATTTGGCCTCAACTTGTTCCAGAGAAGTACTTACAGATATCTGATTTGGAACGGGCCATTGCTATTTCGAATGATACGGAAGCCTTGAATCGGCCAGAAGAGCAGGCATTGCATGGAATCGTTTCGTTGTCGGATGTGTCGGTTGATGAACTGATGCGTCCTCGTTTGCAGTATCAAACCTTTCGGCCACCAGTATCTCTGAATGATCTTCAGGGAAAGCTGCCCCCCAGTGGATACATACTCATTGCGGATGCAAACAATGAAGATGTGGTTGCGGCCGTGAATTTAAAGACCGCTTACGAGATTCCCGAAAAAGGATTGGAGAGTTTAGCGAAGAGCGTTGTTTGTGTGCCATGGTGTATGCCTGTAGCTGTTGCGTTGCAGAAAATGTGGCTGAAAGATCGCGAAGTTGCCACGGTAGTCAACGAACTGGGTGAAACCATTGGAATTCTAACAATGGAGGATTTGACCGACACCATTTTCTCTCAAACCCCCGGTCGAAGTGAACGCTTGTTACAGCGTAGTACGTTTGAAGAAATTGAAAAAGACAAATGGCTACTGACTGGCATGACGAGTTTGCGACGCTTAGCAAAACGGTTTGAAGTCGATCTGCCAGAGACCCGGCATGCCACGGTCAATGGTGTGTTGCAGGAATGTTTAGAGCAATTGCCTGAAGCAGAGGATGAGGTCGATTGGGGCCCCTTTCACTTTGTCGTTGTAGAAGCAAACCCGCGAGGCCAAACCATGTTGCACTTGACCCTGATTGAAGAGGGGGAAGTGTAGCCATGACTTTTATCATCGTATTATTTCTAACGGGCGTATTTTTGAGCGCATTTTTCAGTGGTTCTGAAACCGGTTTTTATCGCGTTTCTCGAATCCGTTTAGTGCTTGATGGCATGGAGGGTAACTTTATGGCAAAGTTTCTCTTGATTCTCACCAACCACCCTGCCTTGTTTGTGGCGACCACTTTGATTGGCAACAACTTAGCGAACTACCTGACATCCTTAGCGGTTGTGCTATTTACACAGCAGCTTTATTCCAATAGCTCAACAGCCGAGTTATTGTTGCCACAGTTGTTGTTGCCTGTCTTGTTTTCTCCCATTTTGTTTATCTATGGAGAGTTGTTGCCGAAAAGTTTGTTCTTTCAAATGCCTAACCGGTTGTTGCGATTCGGTAGTCCACTGTTTCTGCTGTGTACAGTGTTGTTTGCTCCGTTTGCCGGATTACTGTGGTTGTTTGGTCAGTTCTTACAGTGGCTTTTAGGAGAATCGCCCACGCATGTTCGGCTGGTATTGGCGCGTAAGGAATTAGAAGATGTGTTGGAGGAAGGGAGTGAAGTTGGCATTCTGAACTCCTCCCAATCTCGTCTGGCCCAAGGACTGTTTTCAGCCGCCAATCGAACCGTGGAGAGTTTGGCCACGCCGATTTCTAAAGCACAAGCGGTGCTACTTGGCTCAAGCAAAGAAGATGCGATACGATTGGCCAAGCACGAAAAAAAATCGGTTCTAGCTGTGGTAGATCAGCAGCAGTCACTTCTCGGTTATGTACGAGTCTGTGACTTGCGACTCAATCAAGAGACGAAGATTTCTCAGTATTTAGAACTGCCTGAGCTCTCTGGCAAACAGTCCATTGTCAGTGCAATTACGCAACTTCGGAGTAACAATCAAGCCATGGCGAGCGTGTTATCGCAGGATCAAGACCACGAGGCCATCGTTACATTCGAGCAACTGATCTTGCCGGTATTATCAGGCGCAGATTGAGCTTATGATTTTGTGTAGCCGAGATCTTTCACGACGTTCAACATCTCTTCAAAGGTGAGAAATCGTCGGCGGTGTTCAACCTTGTAGCTGTCAATCGCAGTGGCCAGCTCTTTGGCATCGGGCGAGAGTTCCGAATGGCTGTTGGTGAATTGTCGACGTTCTACACCGTCTGCACCTTGGCGATTGGAATCGCGACGGTCTACGAAGGTTGGATCGGCAAGGTCTGTCATAGCGGCTACTCCAATGGAATCAACAAAATCAGAGTTGAATTGGCTTGGGAACTATCGAGGGGACGTTACTAAAATCTAGTTCCCTCTGCTCGATAGTCAAACCTCGACAATGCTGCTGCTGTTGCAAGACTTGATGAATGTGCCGGTTATATAGATTGGAACAGATATTCGGCTTCGAGCGGGGCAACCGACTGAAAGAAATCAGTGCTTATCTTCTGAGGGTATTCACGAGTTCTTGTTGGCGAATTGGAATTTCTGCCATGAGCTGCTGACTGTTAGCGTGCGTAGGATTGCGGGATAGAATTTGCTGAGCAATCCACTGGGCTTTGGCCAAGCGGCCTGCCAGCATTTCTGATTCGGCCCATTGAAACATCAACTCTGGTGTATTGGAGTCGGTTTTAACCGCCTCGGCAAATACCAACGAGGCGTCTTCATATCGGCCGAGTGTTTTGTAGGTGATCCCTTGTTCGATTAAAAGTGAGGCAGGAAGATCGCCAGGTGGATGTTGGTTTTCAACTTGATTCAAACAGATCAATGCGCGGTGGGGCTCGCCTGATTCTCGGAAAATTTGAGCGAGATTAAGCTGCACTTCAGGTAACTCTCGATCAATGGCGATTGCACGTAAGTAGGAATTCCGAGCCTGTTCAAGATTGCTCTTTCCTCGGGCGATGTCTCCTTTTAAGACCCAGGCCGATGCTAACTGTGGAGTCAAACGGATGGCTTGCTCTGCTTGTTGCTCGGCCTCTTGATATTTGCCCATTTCAAAGTGCATCGTGCCGAGTTGAACCATCAAGGTCGAATCTTCGCCCGAGAGTTGGATCGTGCTTTCCATCTCTTCAATTGCTTGATGGAACTCTTGTTTGTTCCAAAGTGTTTCGGCATATTTGGTACGAGATTGAATATCGTAAGGGCAGTTCTCTTTTGCCTCTTTAAGTTTGCGTTCCGCTTCATCCCAATTACCTCGTTGCATGGCATAAATGCCTTCTTGCGTGAGTTGACGAGATTTCACCACTTGTTGATGGGCCGCTTTACTGCGAGAAAACGTGGAGCACCCACAAGCAAATAGCAGCAAACAGCAAAGTAAACTGTGTAGCACCAACCCGCGAGAGCATCGTGGCTCTATGTGTAGCGACTCTGAATTGGCCGCTTGCACGGAGAAATTCTGAGGTTCTACTTTCAATGGGTGAAGTTGCACAAATTTGATTCCAGGGACTTTTCACATAAATATGTGAAAGAATGAAGAGCTACAGGCCGCGAAAACTTATCATAACCCTCCAAATATCACCATAGCAGAGCTGTTTAATCGGCATGCCCCGCTGAACTAATTGGTTAAAACCGGTAAGATAAGGCAAATGGCTCGTTTCTTTGAGCGATTTATTTAATGACAACAGACAATCGAGAGATAAAGGAAGAGATCATGGTAGCAACGTATGAAAACTTGGGAATTAAGTTTTCTTACCCAGAGAACTGGAAGCTACATGAAGAACAAGCAGTTTCGTGGCCTCGTAGCGTGTCCGTGTATAGCCCGAATGATGCTTTTTGGAATGTATTGGTTCACGAGCCAGGCACCAACATGGAATCTGCGGCAGAGGCAGTGAAAGAGGCGATTGAAGAGGAATATGAAGGGGTCGAAGTTGAGCCGATTCAGGAAAAAATTGAACAGTTCGATGCCACTGGCTTTGATTTGTTTTTCTATTGTTTAGATATGCTGGTTCAAACCAGGGTTCGGGCCATTGAAGCGGGCGATTTGCGGCTGTTGATCGTTTGTCAGGGCGAGGACCGCGAGTTTGATAAGCTAAATCAGGTCTTTTCAGCCATCAGTGTCGATTTGGTTCGAAATTAAGGGCTCGATTTAATTCCAAGAAATTTCAGCCGGATTGCCACCAGAGATTGAGTTTTCATGCCAGAAGACAATATAATCGTTACATTATGGCTTTTTGAGAAACAAGGATAGACTTCAAACGCGATAAGGGAGATCGATATGGCGACTGTAGTAGAAACGAGTCCTGGACTCCATGAACTAATCGGTGAAACAGCCGGTAAAATCTGGCATCAACTTAACGAGCATGGCCCGAGCTCAATGCCGAAATTAATCAAAGCGATTGATTGCCCCAGAGACCAGGTATTGCTGGCAACCGGCTGGCTGGCCCGAGAAGAGAAATTGACATTTTCAGATCAGGGCCGAAGTAAAATTGTGGCTTTGAAAGAAATCGTGTAGCACCGCCGACGATTCCGGAGTTGGCTGTGCTTCGGGATCAAACTTATTCGGAACGTCGTCGGTGTGGCCGGAGGCCATCAGAGGAGCAACTAAATTCGACGAGCGATGAGCGAGGATGAAGAACGAAGGCGATAGTAACAACGACACCAAGAATTCCCAGAATCCAAATAGCCCCTCACCCTTC
>NVWB01000258.1 GCA_002733575.1 Blastopirellula sp.
CGCATTAGCCAATGATGCTAATACCGATGCCGATGATGTTCAGTTTAATTCGGTAAGTTGGACCGTTCAGGGTGATGGTGAAACATTAATCGAAGGCATCGATTTTACTGGCATCGAAACCATCAACATAAAGAATAGCGCTGGCATTATCGATAGAGTATTAAAAGGCACTACCGGTAATGATTTCTTTGGCGTAGAGGGTACTAACGCTGTCAGTGCGAAAGGCATTACCTATTATGGAATTGGAACTGTTCTCGCATTATCCAATAATGACAATACCGATGCCGATGATATTCACCATGACTCGGCTAAGTGGGATGTTCAGGATACTGATAATTCGATAACGATTGAAGGCATCGATTTTACGGGCATCGAAACAATCAATAAAAATAATAGCGCAACTGTTAACGATAGAGTATTAACAGGCACCACCGGTAATGATTTCTTTGGCGTAGAAGGCACCAATGCCGTCAGTGCGAAAGGCATTACTTATTATGGTATTGGAACGGTTAACGCATTAGCCAATAATGACAATACCGATGCCGATGATGTGCAACATAATTCGGCTAACTGGACCGTTCAGGGTGATGGTGAAACATTAATCGAAGGCATCGATTTTACTGGCATCGAAACCATCAACATAAAGAATAGCGCTGATACTACCGATCGAGTTTTAACAGGAACTACCGGTAATGATTTCTTTGGCGTAGAGGGTTCGAATGCGGTCAGTGCGAAAGGCATTACCTATTATGGTATTGGAACTGTTCTCGCACTAGCCAATAATGACAATACCGATGCCGATGATATTCAACATGACTCGGCTAAGTGGGATGTTCAGGATACTGATAATGCGATAACGATCGAAGGCATCAACTTTACTGGCATCGAAACCATCAACATCAATAATAGCGCAACTGTTACCAATAGAGTCTTAACAGGCACCACCGGTAATGATTTCTTTGGGGTAGAAGGCACCAATGCGGTCAGTGCGAAAGGCATTACCTATTATGGTATAGGTACGGTTAACGCATTAGCTAATGTGACTAATACCGATGCCGATGATGTTCAGTTTAATTCTACTAGCTGGACTGTTCAGGGTGATAGTGAAACATTAATCGAAGGCATCAACTTCACTGGCATAGAAACCATCAACATAAATAATAGCGAGAACACGACCGATAGAGTATTAACAGGCACCACCGGTAATGATTTCTTTGGTGTAGAGGGCATTAACGCCGTCAGTGCTAAGGGGATTACTTATTATGGTATTGGCACGGTTGACGCATTAGCCAATGTGACTAATACCGATGCCGATGATGTTCAATTTAACTCGGCTAGCTGGACCGTTCAGGGGGAGAATGAAACGAGCATCAATGGTATTAACTTCTCTAACATTGAAAGCATTAATATCAATAACAGTGAAAATGTTAACAATCGAACTCTAAATGGAACGTCTGGGAAAGATGTATTCAAAATTGAAGGCGATAATACAATAAGTGCTATGGGAGTGGTTTATTATGGTATCGGCACTGTTGACGCATTAAACAGTGAAGAGGATGTTGTGTCTGGATCCAATCTCTGGAGTTTATCGGCAATAGGTTTTGATTCTACTGGCATCAGTTTCTTAAATACTGAAGTGGCCAATAGCACTGCTGACGGAGAGCTAATGGGTACCAAAAATAAAGATGTCTTTATCATCAAAGGTATTAATTCAGTTGAAGTGGCAGGTACTACATTTAATGGCGTGATTAAGGTTGATGCGCAAGTTAATACTTTAGCAACAGATCTTGATTCAGTATCTGGCTCAAATACCTGGGACCTTCTATCGATAGGTTTCAAAGCTTCTGAAATTAGCTTTATTAATACAGAAGTAGCTAACAGTGGTCGTGCCGGCACATTAAACGAAATAGCCAATATTGATGAATTTAAATTAATAGGGCTGCAGTCTGTTGCTGCTAACGGTACGACCTTTAATCAAGTGACATTAGTTAATGCCCAAGGTATTGCTAACACACTTGTAGGTATGGAGGGTACTGATGAGTTCTATTTGTCTTCCGTTAATTCGGCTGCGGGTAGTAATAAAGTCACGAGCCAAGAAATAGATTTTAATAATATTACTGTCATAGATGGTGGTGCGGGTGAGAACCGGGTTCATGGTTCAGCAGGCAGTGATAGCTTCCAGTTAACCGATGTTAATCAGCAATTAGTTACTAACAATATGACTTTTAATAACATTCAAACGGTTGAGGCAGCGGAAGGGCAAGATAACCTAATGGGTCAAGTGAATCAGCGCTGGCAAGTATCGAATGCTGATAATACGATAGTGGCTCAGGGTATAAACTTTATCGAAATTGAAACGGTCTCTAACTCTGGTTTAGGTGTATTGGTAGGTTCTGGTCAAGCTGACCAGTTTGCCCTTGTTTCTACCAATGGCATTGCAACGGATAACGCTGTTATGGTTAATCAGTTAGTATTCTCCAATATCGGCAGTATTGATGCGGGTGATAATGGTCAGGGTGAAGATGTTGTAACATCCGATATCGCTCAAACCTGGCAGCTAGCGGATGATAGTAACTTTATTGCTAATGGAATTTTATTAAGCAATATAGAAAGAGCAACGGCAGAATCTTCGACCGTAATGGGGAGTATTGCAGAAGATATATTTGCGACAACAGATATCACGAATACGGTTCTTGCAAATGATGTACTGTTTGATAACGTTATTTTATTAGATGGAAATGTTCCAGGCTTGTCTTTGACCCATTCTGCTGATCTAGATGCACAGCAAAATAATTTTAATAATGCTGATCAAGTAGCGGCTGCAGACAAGTTTATTATCAATAGTAATAATAATATTACCATTACTCAGGGAGATGGGTTTGATAGTTTCAGCCAGTCGGGTGATCAATCTAGCTTTAGTTTTGACTTTAAAAATATTGAAATTGTAGACATAGTCACAACTGGAGATGTTAATTCAACATCTGGCTTTGAATACTTAACGGTTGATGCTACAAATCTAACGATTAATACAGCTGAAGATATTACGATTAATGACTTTAATGTCACTAACGACCTTGTTATTAATTCGCAAAACGATATCACTTTCTTAAACGATGCTGAGTTTACCGGTAAAAGCGTAACTTTATCAGGGGATGATATTAGCTTTAGAGGCAGCTTGAAAATTGCGAGTGATGCCTTTGCAATCGATGCTAGTAAGCTGAATGTTGAAGGTGATATTGATGCAGATGTTAATGCTGAGCGTACCGTTGCGACAGATGTTGGCCAAGATATTAAATTATCGATCTTTAATTCAATTGATATTTTCTTAGCGAGCGAAAGTTCAATACTAAGAAAAGATGAAATTGATAATGCTGATCGTCTAAAGCGTTTACTTGAAGAAACAGAACTGGAATTATAGGTGCTAGCAATACAGCACTTATGTTGAAAGTATTATTTATGGAAAAGGAAGCCAATATGAAAATTTTAATAATGTCTTTATTGATGTTATCACTGAGCCTGCTAACCGCTTGTGGCGGTTCAGGTAGTTCAGGTGATGACTCACCAGGTGAGATAGATCCTTCAATTGGCGATCCTAATGAAGGGCCAAAGGATGATCCTAAAGAAGAAACGAGCGATCTCGATAGTCTACCGTTAACGCTTACAGAAGAGGTGAACGAAAATCAACTCATCGCCCTAACGATTCCCGAGTATAAAGACACGAATAGCTATGATTTTACAGGTGCAGATGGTGATAATATTGAGCTCTCAGCAGAAGACGGTAAGGTAGTTTTTAAAGTTGAGGCAGATTATGAAACCCAGCCATCTTATAACTTCATAATGACAGTCACTAATGCAGCAGAGCAGACGAAAGATATTGATGTAACCATTAATATAATTGATCTCCCTGATAATCTAAATACTTTGCCTCCGACAATTACTAAAATCGTAAACGAAAATAGTCGCTTTGCTCTAGCTATTCCAGAATATAAAGCTACCAATAGCTATGAAATTTCTGGAGTCGATGGCGATAGTTTTGAACTTTGGCTCGAGCGAAAAGAAGTGATTTTTATATCAGCGCCTGATTATGAAGTTAAAGATGAATATAGCTTTGTTATGACTGTAACTAATGAAATAGAACAGACTAAAGCTATCGATGTGACCATCGCAATCAAAGATATATCGAACGATTTTATTTTTGAGGTGATCGAAGCCTCAGGGGGTATGAGTAATGTATTAAATGTTCAATTTAATGTTGAAATCCTCTTCTCGGATCTTTTTGTAAGCGGTGTTGAACAGGGATTTTATGATACTTGGGATTTTAGTATAAAAAGTATGGCCGGCGAGCAGTTGATAGTAGAAAGTGGTGATTCCCCATTTGAAAGAAAAGTATATGACTCTGCCACTGACTCATTACCTCATCGTGTAGTAATTTCTCCTACCGTAAATATGCCTGATGGCTTACCCAATTTAATGTTTGAAGTTGAAAGTGGAAATATTAAAATCAATATTATTCAATGGGGGGATAACCCTTGGAAGGGGCTGGAAGGGATGAATTTACCGTCGAATGAAGAAACGTCTGCATTATCAATAAGATTTACTGATGATATTGATACTCCCAACTTATCAAATGCAAATAGCACCATGTTTACATTAGTAAATAGTGAAATGTCTAACAGTCTTAGTTATTGGGATGTGTCAAATATAACAAATATGGCTGGTTTCTTTTATTTAGCTAAAGGAGAAGCGGACCTGTCTAAGTGGGTTGTTTCAACTGTTAAAACTATGGCGGTAATGTTCGGTGCTGCTAAAGATTTTGATAATGATATTTCAGCATGGGATACGTCATCAGTAGAGATGATGATTGGGATGTTTTATGGGGCAGAATCATTTGACCAGAATATCAGAACTGACTGGGATGTTACTAATGTAACGAGCTGTAAAAACTTTAAAACAGGTGCGCTCCTTTTAACTGAGGCACACACTCCTGAGTTCGAAAACTGTGAACTATAAATATTAAAAAGTGCCTAGGAATAGGCACTTCCGTACCTCTTTTCGCAATGGAATGCATCTCGGTTAGAAGTATTAGTTTTATGCTTATTCATATGAGGCTAGTACTCTTTAGTCTAACTAATGGCTTTAGCTAGACGCTGTTTACAACGAATCTAAAAACTACCACTTAAGTAGTAATATACCCACTAAATAATCAATTTTAAAAGACAACCAATTAGCCAAGATTGATAATACAAGCGTTGTGTTTTTTACTAATTGGCCAATTGTTTAATTATAAAAAAATCAATTGTAGGCTGATGTTTATAACTCATTAATACATAAGTGTTTTATTTTGCCTTTAGTCGCATGTTCGCTATCGAATGTGTGGATAAGAATTTTAAGAGCAGATTTGAAGTATGTTTGAAAAATTTACGGAAGAAGTTTCATTAGATCTGCCCTGTGGCCCTTTTATCGATGACGATGATGGTCTTGAAGATGATTTTGTAATGCTAGAGAGCATTGCGCGTATCAATCAAGAATCGTTAACATTAGAAGGTAATGACGATAACGTTGATTGGCGCGATATGTTAGCGCGCTGTGAATCGTTGATGAAGCAGACCAAAGATGTGCGTGTTTACATCTTTCTGGCTCAGGCGGCTTTACACCTTAAACGCTTGCCAGGGCTTGCGGGTGCATTCCAGTTGATTCGCACTAGCATGTCTGAGTACTGGAGCGAAATACATCCGATTTTAGATGATGCAAAAGATGAGACGCCTTGGCGCATCATGACCCTAAACGAGATGGCGGGTGATTCGCTGATAAGTTTACTTACTGCAATGCCTATCGTTGAGTCAAAGCAAGCGGGTAACTTCTCACTAAGGGATATCAAGCTAGCAAAAGGCGAGACTCTGCTAGTAGAAGGCTCAGAAGAAATTATTCCTGAGATGGGCTTGATAGAAGCGGCATTTCAAGAAAGTGGCCAAGAAGCATTAGCAGCATCGTTGAAACTTGTTAATCAAATTCAAGATGATATTACTCAGTTGCAAGATCAACTATCTGCCAGTGAATGTAGTCATGCGCGATATAGTTGGGACAAGTTAATAAGCCATTTAAAATATATTGCCGGTGTATATTCTCAGTATGTGACGGTGGCGGTAGAGGAAGTTGTAGAAGAAGGCGAAGATGAGTCTGGAAATGAAGCTGGGGCAAGTGACATGGATGTAATTGTAAAAAGCAGCGGCATTAATAACCGGACGGATGTATTAGACGCGCTAAGCAAAATTTGTGAATATTACGTAAAGTTTGAGCCTTCAAGCCCGGTTCCGATTTTAGTAGAAAGAACAAAAAAATTAGTAACGATGGACTTTATGTCCATTATGAAAGAACTCAGCCCTGAAGGGGTGAAGCAAGTTGAGTTAATTGCAGGTGTTGACGCAGATAGCTAGCTCGCGCTAGTTTCTGTTTGGGTATAAAACAGCAGTGTTTTAAAGCACTGGAATGGATTTAAAATAAACTATTTCGAGGATCGGAAATGAGCAGTCAAAAATTTATTGGCAGAAATAGAGCTCCACGTGTTCAGATTGAATACGATGTAGAGCTTTATGGCGCAGAGAAAAAAGTACAAGTTCCATTTGTGATGGGTGTCTTGTCTGATTTGTCTGGCAAAAACAACAATGAATTGCCAGGTATACACGAGCGCGAATTCTCTGATATCAGTGTTGATAATTTTGATGATCGCTTAAAAGCAATGAAGCCTAGAGTTGCTTTTAATGTTCCTAATCTGATCAGTGATGCGGGCGGTGATCTTGCTGTCGATATTACTTTTGAAGACCTGCACGATTTCTCTCCAGGCCAGATTGCTAAGAAAGTAGCCGGTCTTGATGAGTTATTAGAAGCACGTACTCAGTTGGCTAACCTAGTTACCTATATGGATGGTAAGGCGGGCGCGGAAGAACTGATTACTAAAATTTTAGGTGACCAAGCGTTATTGCAATCCTTGGTTGGCACTAAAGCCCCAGAGACAGAGGAAGGTTAATCATGTCTGAAGTCGAAGCTCCTGAAGCAGTACAAGCAGCAACTGAAACAATTGCAGCAGACGATTTTTCTGCATTGTTGCAGCAAGAATTTAAGCCGAAATCTGATCGTGCTTCTGAAGCCGTAAGCTCTGCGGTGCAGACACTGGCTGAGAGCGTATTGTCTAACGTCGATATCGTACCTGAAGATGCGGTTGCTACTATTAAGCAATTGATCGCCAACATTGATGAAAAACTCAATGCTCAGGTAAATGCTATTTTACACCATGATGACTTTCAAAAGCTTGAAGGTTCATGGAGAGGCTTGCATCACTTAGTTAATAATACTGAGACCGATGAGCAGCTAAAAATTAGTGTAATGAACGCTTCTAAAGAAGATGTACGTAAGAACTTAAAGAAATTTAAGGGAACTGCGTGGGATCAAAGCCCATTATTTAAGCGTATTTACGAAGAAGAGTTTGGCCAGTTAGGTGGCGAACCTTATGGTTGCTTGGTAGGTGATTATCACTTTGACCACAGCCCTAAAGATGTTGATATGTTAACGAGCATCTCTAAGATTGCTGCCGCTTCTCACGCGCCGTTTATTACCGGTGCGGGTTCTGAAGTAATGGGTATGGATTCTTGGCAGGATCTGTCGAATCCTCGTGATTTAACCAATATTTTCTCTACTCCAGACTACGCTCCTTGGCGCGCTCTACGAGAATCTTCTGATTCTCGCTACCTTGCGTTAACAATGCCTCGCTTTTTGGCGCGTTTGCCTTATGGTGAAGCGACTGATCCGGTAGAAGAGTTTGCTTTCGAAGAACTAACAGGTTCTGGTGATACTGGAAACTACTGTTGGGCTAACTCGGCTTTCGCTATGGCGGTTAACATTAACCGTGCATTTAAAGAATATGGCTGGTGTTCTCGTATTCGTGGCGTCGAGTCTGGTGGTTTGGTAGAAGGTCTTCCTTGTCATACATTCCCATCTGATGATGGCGGTGTTGATATGAAGTGTCCTACGGAAGTTGCTATTAGTGACCGTCGTGAAGCTGAATTATCTAGTAATGGTTTTATGCCGTTACTACACAGAAAAAATACTGACATGGCTGCCTTTATTGGTGCCCAGTCTTTGCATAAGCCAGCAGAGTTTGATGACCCAGAAGCAACATCTAGTGCTGCTTTAGGTGCTCGTCTTCCTTACTTGTTCTCTACTTGTCGTTTTGCTCACTACTTAAAGTGTATTGTGCGTGACAAGGTAGGTACTTTTGCTGATCGTGCTGATATGCAGCGCTGGTTACAAAACTGGGTTATGCAATATGTTGATGGTAGTCCTGAAACGTCTACCGAAGAAACTAAAGCTAGAAAGCCTCTAGCGGAAGCAGAAGTTACCGTATCAGAAATCGAAGGTTCGCCTGGTTATTATGCTGCGAAGTTCTCTTTGCGTCCTCATTACCAGTTAGAAGGTCTAACTGTGTCTTTGAGCTTGGTTTCAAAACTGCCTTCGGGCAAAACGTAGTTTTTTACTGCTATATCATCGCCAATTGATATAGCTTCTCTAAACCTTAAAAAAAGGAATTTAACATGGCTTCGGATATGTTTATCAAGATTGGAAGTATTAAAGGCGAATCTAAGGATAGCGTTCACGCAGATGAGATTGACGTTCTAAGCTGGGATTGGGGCATGAGCCAAAGCGGTTCTATGCATGTTGGCGGTGGCGGTGGTGCTGGTCGTGTTAGTGTGCAGGATTTGGTAATTGTTAAGAATGTTGACCGTTCTTCTGCAACCTTGATGGCTCATTGCGCATCTGGCGAGCACGTTCCTGAAGTTGTTTTAACAGTGCGTAAAGCTGGTAAGTCTGCTTTAGAATATCTAAAGATTACTTTGAAGCGTGCTATCGTTTCTAACGTTACTCTTGGTGGCGCTGGTGATATTTCTGAAACAGTTACTTTGAACTTTGCAGAATACAAAGTTGAATATACTCCTCAGAAAGAAGATGGTTCTGGTGAAGCAGCTGTTGAAACTGGTTTCAACATCGAGAAGAATATTGCTGTTTAATTTTTAATTAAATAAGTAATAGGTAAATAAAAACCCGCTTCGGCGGGTTTTTTAGTTTTAGGCCTTAAATAATAAAGGTTAGAAGCCTTTAGATTCTAATAAAACTTTTTGATCAGCAATTTGTGTCGGAGATCCAGCCCAAGTTGTCCAGCCTAGTTGAGATTGCACGCCTAATTGAAATTTTGGCACATGGTGCGATTTAAGTTCCAATTCAATGTCCCAGTCGTATTCATCATTGCTATAAAGACGAATCATTTCCCGTAACTGTTGGAATAAGTCGGTATTAGGAAGCAGTTTATAAAAATCCCCAATACTCAGTGGCCCTAGCTTTACCGTGAATTTATGCTGAGCATCAAAAACTTGCTCCCCTAAGCTAGTATTAACACCCAGCTGATTGTTATTAGAAAAAATACCAATATTAAACTGATCTTCTGATGCTAGTTGTAACCAGCCCCCGGTGAGTTGTTCAATTTTTACGGGCAGCTGTAAAAAATCAAGAATTAAACTTTTTAAACCATCCGCTGGGCGAGTCGCAAGTGAGAATAAACCACTGCGATATAGCCGATCCCATTTGTTTTTATAGATTGATTGAGCTGTTTGCTCTTCTATTTCACTTGAACGATTGTCATCAAGCTGGGCTAGCCCTGCTAAGGCGCCAATAAATAAATCAAAATCGTTTTCATCTGGTCTATCCATTTCTATACAAGGCTGAATATTCGCTTCCGCACGGTAGAAGAGGCTGATCATGCGATGGTGAAAAATATCAGCGAAACGGGCAAATGTCGGATCTTTAAATTGATGCTCTCGGCTGTGCGCATGCTCCGTTAGATGGTAAGGCATCGCGCCCATTGGGCCAAAAAGCCCAAAGGATAAATTAAAAAGCTGATCTTTTTCGAAGTCTTCATTAGCCGGAATGAAGTGACTCAAAGGGGTATGGGCAAAAGCCATTGATGGCTGTTGACGTAATACGATGTGTTCTTCTGTCGACTTGCCCGCTTGGCCTATCTTGGGCGAGTTGGAGTATTTTGCATCCACAAAGCGCAAGGTATTGAAAAGGCTAAACCCCGCAGGGTCTTGGGTAATCTGATCAAAAAAGGTCATAGTATTGGCTGTCCTCCCACTTTGGGCGGCCAGGTATGAATTTTTCCACGACGGGTAGAGGTTAGCGTTAGCTGGGTGAAGCTATTGATGGATACGTATTTAGAAAAGAATTTTTCCAATACTGCCCCCAGCAAAAAAATCCCCTGACCTTCGAAGCCACTTTCATCACATTCAAGTTCAATTTCTATGCCACGGCAATATGCGACCTTATCGGAAAACATTAGCTGGCGATTGATTGGTTTCGAACGAATATTTTTTATCGCTTCAATCTGCTTTTCAATACTCGGGTCTTGGGTATTAGAATACAGTCTTAATAACTGTCTTATTTTATCCGCACCTTCATCGCTATCGCAAAGTGATAGATAGTTAAGCGATAACTGATTTACAAATTGCCAGCTGATTTCAGACGGTGGTTTTGCCTGAACTGGGGTCGATGGGCCCGTAATGATCTTAATGCTTTCAAGCGGGGCGCCGGTCTCGAGAGTGAAATCGGTATGGCCACGACCCACTGGCATATGCAATGGTAAATCGCGGTTGGTGCATAATAAATCAACCCCCAGCTGTTTTAAGTCAAACTGGAACGGGGCGTTATTGCTATCGACAATGGATAGATGTATCTCACTGCCTAGATAGCTGTTTGATCGTGCGCCAATGCGTTTTTGTTGGCTTGAGTACTTTCTTGGCTTTCTAATGGTGGTGAAAAAACCAGAATCTAAATGATCTTGCTCATGGTCTTTATGGCCATAAAATGGCAAGAAGCTCTGTGAGGATTGTGCGCCACTCTTGTAGCCATTTACTTTTTCGACTCTATAAATCTCAAAGTCCATGGGGCGAGTTCTATCAGGACTAATATGGTATTGATACTGTCCTTTTTCTAATCGAACGCGTTCACTATTTTTATTGAATAGGTTAATTGCCGGGGTACAGTATAATTTGAACTGATCTTGGGTGGTTAGCGTGGTGAGCTCTGAGTATGACTTATCAAGCAATATTGTAATTTCAATATCGCTGCCAGAAAAACCTTCTAAGAATTTTTGCAGTGCGGTCAATTTGAAAAATAAGAAACGCTTAGGGAAGGTGAAGTATTCCTGCAATAAGCGATAACCCTGAAAAGACCGATTAGGGTAGGGTAATAATGCTTCTTCATCGTCAAAACCAGACTGCGCAATATGATCTGCACTAAAAAATTGCCCTTGGCTTTCTGGTTTCGCTTTATCTTTTATAATAAAACCCAGGCCGTTGGCAAAAATTTGCTCATAAAGCTTCATTGGCAGGTCATCTTCGCCAGCAATATGCAGTACTAATTCATCAATGGGTAATTGCGAAAAATCTATCCCAGGCTGGGCTGAGAATTGAAAGCGAATTCCCGCTTTGCATTTTTCAGGCCCGTGCCAACCTGCTGCTGATAAAGCTGAATTACTGGAGAAATATTTAACCCCAGATAAATCAATCGGCCACAGCGTTGTTGCTTGGGTTGTGCGGAATTGACAAGGGGTTGCCTGTTTATCATTACCTGTTCGGCTCCACATCTGAGTATGGTTTTCAATGTCAAAACCCGAAAGTAATGAACCTTCCCCGGCAATAGGTTCAAACTGAACAATGGCACAAGAAGGCGTTTGCGCTTCGTAGTGTGGATAGATGATATTCATTAACTGCTGAGTCAACTCAGGATGCTTAGCATCTATCTTTAGCTGAACCCGAGCGGCCATAAAAGCAAAACCTTCGAGCAGTCGTTCGACATAAGGGTCGGCAACTTCGAGTGTTTCTATACCAAGACGACCCGCAATTTTAGGGTACTGTTGGCTGAACTCGTGGGCTGTTTCACGAATATGGCGAAGTTCTTTGTTGTAATACTTTAAAAAGTTTTCGTTCACGCTATTTGCTCACAGCCAAATTAGTTTGTTTGGACAACTTTAACGCTGCCTGTTTCTAGATCGATCTCAGTCTTTAGCATTAGCATCATAGGAATTGGGATAGCCCAGATTTGCCCTTCAATTTTAAATACCATTGCGTGAATACTCGATTTTTCAGTATCACGACTCATACTCACCTTGAGAGTATTTTTGAGTATTCGCGGTTCAAAATTGATAATCGACTGACGGATTTGACGCTCGGCTTCATGGATATCAATATTGTGCATTGAAAAGCCAGTAAGGCCCGAAATACCGTAGTTTATGACAGAGCTAGGAATCTCTGAGTACTGATCAAGTTCGGTATTGGCTTCTAAGTGGTGTGCATTTAACAGATGGCTTATATCGCGAATAACGCAGTCGCGTAATTTAGACACATTCATTATGCGTTTGTAACGTGATTCATTAAGCTGCTCGGGATTGTCATCGATTAAACGATCGAGAAGAGACGGCTGCAGCTTTTCATGGGTATTGCTATTTAATGTCACTATCATTCCCTAAAGGTAATCACCAAAAAGTGCTAGTTATAATTGTTAAATTAATACAATACTCTCACATATTTTTGTGATCAATCAACGATTTATAAGCTAATAAGATCGTTCAATAACATTTGAAATATAGTATCATTAAAAATATTGATGTAAGTGAAATATTCTAAAAAATTGTTGTTTTTAAACACATATCTTCCAGGGAAGGAATTCAAATGAGTTTTTTTGATAATCGTGAGATTGAAATCATTGCTAGTAATTCGATTGGTAGCTTCGAGAACGATTTGTTGCTACTTGAGTTCAACAGTGATGAATCATTAAACTCCCTGTTTCAGCACAGATTAACGACCCTTTGTCAGAATAATGATCTAGATCTGAAATCATTATTGGGCACTACCATGTCTGTTAAGGTGAAAGGCAATCACCTAATTGGCGCTAAGTACTTTCATGGCCATGTAATGGCCATTAGCCATTGTGGTTGGCAAGGGAAGTTCGCAAAATATGAAATCGAGCTTGCGCCCTGGTTTGGATTTTTAGATAAAACAAAAGATTGCCGAATATTCCAGCATCAAAGCGTCGTTGATATTTTTACTACTATCTTTGATGAAAATGGTTTCTCAGACTATGAAATTAATTTAAGTGGTACTTACGCACCGATTGAATATTGCGTGCAGTATCGTGAAACGGATATGGATTTTGTCAGTCGGCTAATCGAACAAGAAGGTATCTATTACCACTTCGATCAGCTAGAAGATAAACACATCTTGGTATTGAGTGATTCCCCAAGTGCTCATGAGCTTATTGTAGGCTGCATTGATCTTCCTTTTTATCCCCCAGGCGCTGTCGTCAGAGACGAGCACTTTATTGAATCGTGGAGTAATAATCTCTCTGTCGGTTCCGGTAGAGTTACGCTGAATGCTTTCGATTTTGAAAAGCCAAGAGCTGGCCTAGAAACAAATATGTCTATTGCCCAAGACCATGATTTTGCTCACATGGAAGTCTATGACTATCAGCATAATTATACTCAGCGTGAAGACGGCAGCCGTTATGCTCAGTTGCGTATGGAACAACTTCATTGTGCAACGCAATCATTTCAAGGGGTAAGTAATAATCCTTACCTGCATGCAGGCGGTCTGTTTAATATTACTAAGCACCCGGTAGAGAGTAATAATGGCGAGTATTTATTAAGTAAGGTTTCTTACTATATAACGACGGGTCAATATGAAACTGGTGATCAGCAAGACGTTCAAATGGAAGTGTGTTTTTCTTGTATACCAAGCCAGACGCAATACCGTCCACCGTTGCTGACACCTGCACCTATTGTTGCGGGTCATCAAACAGCGATCGTAGTAGGCCCTGACGGTGAAGAAATATGGACCGATGAATACGGCAGAGTAAAATTACACTTCCATTGGGATCGCTACAGCGAGCGCAATGAAAGCAGTTCATGCTGGGTACGAGTATCCCAACTGTGGGCCGGTGGTAATTGGGGTTCAATATTTACCCCACGTATGGGCCAAGAAGTTATTGTTGATTTTATCGAGGGTAACCCTGATAAGCCGATGATTGTTGGTCGTGTATACAACGCCGACAATATGCCTCCGTATGCGCTGCCTGAAAATCAAAATCAAAGTGGTATTAAAACCCGCAGTACCAAAGGCGGCTCGGTAGAAACTTTTAACGAATTGCGTTTTGACGATACGTTAGGGGCAGAGACGTTAACGATTCATGCCGAAAAAGATCAAAACCTTAGCGTTGAAAATGATGAAAGCCATTTTGTCGGTAATGATCGTACCGACGAAGTCATAAACGACGAAACCATTACCATTGGCCATGACCGTACTGAGAAAGTCGGTAATGACGAAATCATTGAAGTGGTACACGATCGTGCTCAGACCATTGGCAACGATGAAAATCTAACCGTTAATAATAACCGTACTCATACCATTGCGACCGACGAAACTTTATCGGTGGGTAATAATCGTGTAACCGATGTCGCTACTGACGATACCACTAATATTGGTGCTAACTACACCATTAGCATTAGCAAGGATGAGCAGCGTGATGTCGGCGCTAATCGTACAACCTCTATCGGTAAAAATGAAACCCTTGATGTGGGTAAAAAGATTATCGTGCAGGCCGGTGATGAAATAGTCTTTAAAGCGGGTTCTGCTCAAATTACCCTGAGTAAAAGCGGCGACATATCGATAAAAGGTGCGAACATTACCATAGAAGGATCAGGTAATGTCATCCTTAAAGGCAGTAAGGTTCAGTCAAACTAGTGCATGAAAACTAAAGGGATAATTGCCTGAATGTTATTTAAACTGGCTATTGTTTCTTAAATTGAATGTGTTGCGCTTGTAGTTAGCGCATACGAATATTAATATGTTGCCCTCATGGAATGAGTAGTGGTTGTTAAAATACTATGGCTGAATTGATTCAAGCAAAAAATTTATCTTGGCGACACCTCCACCTGCTGGAGGATCCTTTCTTCGCCAAAGCCGCTGTCGAAAGTGCCGTAAAAGCACACAAGTCTCGCAGTATGGCGAGCGCCCGCGGTATTTCTAATTTCCCCAGTTGGCTAGACCGCACCCGCATGCCGTTAAGCAACTTAAATCATACTGTCTTAAATAGTTTAAAGAATGGCACCAGTTATTACGTGCACCGTAATACGGAGAAACCTGCACGCCCCTTAGTATTTTGGCAGCCCGCTGAATCAGGCGAGCATAGCTATTTAGGTACTAAAGGTGCTTGGGAAATTCATGATCACGTAACGGCTCCCTTATGTAATAAACTGAACATTCTATTAAAGCAAATCGAGCCACCTAAGCCGGTAGTGATTCAGAAGATTGTTGAAATAGAAGTAGAGCAAGCGATACCCGTTAGTTATATATCCCAGAATGAACGTCACATGTTCGTGCTTGAAGTCGAAAGCGAAAATGATGCTCCCATTCCCGAAGAGGTCTATGTCAACCTAGTAGGCTTTAATAAAACGCAAAATACTCTACCCGTTGATCAAAATAATGACGTAACACATGATTTTGATAGTCAAATCTTTAGAGCCAAACGCGGCGATAGTTTTGAAGTCTTTGCCATACCCGATCGAATGAAAACGGTTAAGAAAGACTTTCAAGATAATAAAAATCTTAAGCAATCCGTTTTAAATAAATCAATTTCAGCGCTAAAAATTATTGATACCTATACCCGTGCAGACAATGTGATTGTTCATGCGGTTGAGTATATTATTCCTGAATATCATATGTTGGTGATTGAACAGGAGTTTGGTGCTCATTTATCAGGCCCTCATCATGAAATGTTTGTATTACAAGACGAAGATAGCGATTGGGTGCAGCGCATCGAAGTGACGAAGAGCTTGTCATCACCACAAACAGAGTTAAAGGGTGATGGTTGGGTAAGACTTCAATTTGAGGATATTCCTAAAAAAGGAACTTTCAGTCTGTACTCTGTCGCGATGGATAAGCAATCATCGCCAGTAGTTCATTTTAACGCTCAAACAACCGATGACTTAAAGAAAGTTAAAGTGGTAGATGACCTGCAAACCGCAGCATCAGATATCGAAGAGCTGGAAGATGATGATAATGCCATCGCCATGAATGAGTTTGATAGTTGGTTAGATGACTGGGCTACGGCGATTTAAACATAATGAAGGATATAATAATCAAACATTCAAAGAATTTTAACTGGCTAACGCATATCGGC
>NVWB01000259.1 GCA_002733575.1 Blastopirellula sp.
AATGCCTAAACCAATCTGTTTTAGATTGTTCGTACATTGGAGTCGACGAGCCGCTTCGCGTGCTTGTTGAACCGCAGGTAACAATAGGGCAATCAAAATACCGATGATTGCGATAACCACTAGTAATTCAACCAGTGTAAAACCCTTGCGAGTTTTTAGAGATGTAGATTTCATGAGTGCCTCTCATCTAGAGAAAAAAAGAAAGAACCGTTTTTTTTATTGCATAATAGGGAGGGTGTGATCCCAAGTGGGGTGAAGGAAAGATCACACAAGCAACACTATTACCGACTACTGAAAGAGTCAATGTTTAGAGTGCTAAGTATTGAGAATTATTGCGGATTTTATAGTTGTTAATTTAATAAAATAACAGCAAAAAAAAGCTACCCATGGAGGCAGCTTATTTGGTTATATCGCATTGGAAATACTTCGTAGATGAACCAAGGATTTAATCTAAAATTCCTGGTATTTGTCACTGCCTTCTGTGATCAAAAACTTTTGATCCAACGGCACATTGGTAAATACTTGCGTGGAATCACTAGTGGGCCAATAGACTTCGATAGATTCAATTTTCTCCGCAGCGCCGAGGCCGATATTCTGCTGTAATGGGTTGCCACCAAAACTGCCCCCACTATTGACCCATTTGTAGATTGAACGCGTCTTGCCGCCTTCGATGATATCGACTTTGATTCTGGCCCCAATCGCTGATCGATTGCTGGTAGTGCCTACCAATTTAAGGGTGATCCAATGGCTACCAAAACCTGGGTTTTTAAATAAGGCATCGTTGTATTTATCACCAGGCCAGGCTCCTCCAAGTTGTACATAAACATCTTGATCTCCGTCAGAATCGAAGTCGGCAAAAGCCACGCCGTGCCCTTTTTGTAAGTGTCCAAACCCGCCGGAATAGGTCACATTTTCGAACTGAGAACCTTGATTGTTTAAAAACATGATGTTCGGACGAAGTTCGGAATACTGGATGTTTCCTGTCGCTAGATAGAAGTCGGGAAAACCGTCTCCGTTGATATCACCAAAATTGGCGCCCATCGGTTGTGATGGATAATCTAATTTCACCTGATCTGCAACATTTTCAAACTTGCCAGTCCCGTCTCCTTGATAGAGACAATTTAATCCAAAGCGGATATCTGAGACCAACACGCCTACAGGTCCAGAAGCACAACTGGCGTAAATGTCAAGATTTCCATCGTTGTTGTAGTCCCAAAACCAAGCTGGGAACCCGGCCAGTGGCTTCGTAACATTTAGCTCTTCAGCCACATTATCAAAATTTTTCCCTGCAAGGTTATGATACAAATGGTTGGGGCCACCATCTTTGAGTGCAAATCTTGGATTTGAGAAACCCGTTGAAACATAAAGATCAGGGAACCGGTCGTTGTCGTAGTCTCCCCAGGAGCAGCCCATAGCAAACATCGGTTGTGTGATTCCATACTCTTTTGCCACATCGGTGAAAGTGCCGTCGCCGTTATTCTGAAAGAGCTGGCTCGCGTAGGCTTTTCTGCGAGTCGCTTCATTGCCGACAAACAAGTCGAGATCGCCATCGTTGTCAAAATCTGCCCAAGCGGCCGTTTTGGAAGGAAACCGTTTCTCGCCTAGCCCTGCTTCAAACGTCACATCAGTAAAGACCCCATTTCCATCGTTTTGCAATAAAGAATTAGGGTGCTCACCATTCTCTTCAAGCCACGCCCCGCGTAGCACATAGATATCTAAATCCCCATCGTTATCATAATCGGCTTGAACCATATTTAGCCCGCCGAAGAAATCGCCGAGTTGCGATTTCGAGGTGCGATCTTCAAATGTTCCGTCCCCGTTATTGTGGAAGAATCTCATGCTGCCCTGGGTGTCCCAGGTGCTGGTCACAACATCGATATGATGGTCTCCGTCAAAGTCATCGGCAATGGCACCTCCACAGAGATTAAACGTATCTAGGCCCAACTCAGGCATGATATTTTTGAACGTAGGGAAGCCTTCTTTCTCAGTGAAAAAATCTTCGTCAATCATGAACTGTTTTGGAACATCTTGAGGCCAGCGGTCCAATGTCATATAGGCAATGTTGAGCAACCATTTTGCAGGCATTTTGTGTTCTAATTGTTCGTTAATATCAGCAGAATTTTCTTTTTCTTCCAAGATCTCAGTGAAATATCGAATGGCTTGAGTTGACCCTAGAGTTTTTGTATGCAGACCTCCACCTCGGATCGGAAGTATGCAGCTTTCCGAGTTATTTTGGGCACAGCAGTTCTCTGTTTCTGCCAGTCGTAAGTAGGCGACTCCCAAATAAAACCGGGATTTATTTTTATACTTTATGTTCGCATTTACCCCTGGCACGATATTTTCACGCACAACAATGTCAACATTGAAATTCGTTTGCATGGCAATTTCGTAGGCTTTTTCTAGATGTTCAATGCCTTGCTGAAGCCGGCCTAGTCGGACTTCCGATTTTCCCAATTGATAGTAGCTTTCCCAAAGTCGAAAGCCTTTGTCTGTCTCACCATGTAATTCGGCATGTTTTACCGGAACACTAAGTCGCTGAACGAGAGTACTGCCTAGATAGGGATGGAACATGGGTGTGTCATCCGCGATTTCTTTGAGCTCCAGCTTCATCTGTTCATGCCCTGACAGCGGTTCCTCTACCGGAGTCGATGTATTCGAGGCGGACGGACTGCATCCACATACAGCCAAGACTGCCGTCAGATAAAGCAGATTAATATTTTGATTCATTTTAATTTCACTGGTTTAACGAGTACGCTATTTGACGAAATTGGTTTGGGTCATTTCGGCTGAGAAAGATATTGCTGCAAAGCCTGAGCTTCGTCAAGCCTGCCAACGGCTTGATACCTCTGTGCAAGCTCTGTTAGTTTTTCCACATCATTAGGATTGTCGTTTAAATGTTGTTCCAAAAAAGGAATTTTAATCAAACTTGATTTAATTAGATTTTGCTCTCTATTGTGCATTTCGCTCAAGTCTGTTTTGCCTTGAGAGTTATAGACTTTGGCAATTTCATAATGTGCAATGTCGTTATAGGGATTGTTTCTCAGCAGAATCGTCAGATCAGCCAGTGCTGTCTTGAAATCTTCTTGTACGATAGATATTTGGGCTCTTCCCATATAAGCGTCTAGATTTTCAGGATCAGCTTGCAAGATTGAATTTACCTTCACAAGAGCTTCCGCATTTTTTCCTTCAAGTCGTAACAAATTGACTTCGATCATCGGATTCGTCTGTGTGCTTGAGGCGTCTTGCTCAACAAGTAAGTTAAAATGTTCACGTGCTTGATCGGTCTCGCCTAAGTTGACAAGTTCGCTGACTAGCCTGCTACGATAATAACTGCTGGAATTGCCAGACAAAGTAACCAGTTGTTTATAGACCTCGATTAAGGGAAACACTTGATGTTGCTCTTGATAAATGTTTGCCAATAATTTCCACGCCTTGACGTTTTTATTGTTCAGCTTTATCAGAGCCTGACAGTTGTTGGTTGCCTTACTTCCCTCGCCATTTCGCCAATAAAACTTTGCGTCTAAGAGCAGCAATTGCTGCTTGACATTCTCTCTTGAACGGAGTTCTTGTATGATGAGCGTGAAGCTATTGATTTGATCTGCTTCCAACAAAGCGTTGCCTGCTGCAAAAAGATCAGGCACGGTTTGATCTACAGCGCTTAGTGTTTGAGGTAATTGCTGAAGTTCGGTTCGTTCGGTGGCTGAAACCTCGCCTGACTTAGCAGTTTTCAAGCTTAAAGTGGCATAGAGCAGCAATTTTGCAGACTGCAATTCAGGGTTGGCAGACAAGGCTTCCCGACATAATTTGTCCGCTTGTTGTAATTGTTGAAGTCGAACCGGTAATTCTTGCTCATCGGCTGCAAGACTTAAAAGTTCTTGAGCTTGAATCACTTCTGCCGGCGTCTCTGTGCTGTCTGAATTATCGCGCAGCATGAACACCAAGCCGATGAGAACAATGACAACTCCGACTCCTCCGCGAACTATCGGGGAAGAGAATGAGGATTTATTATGTCCATCATGGCTTGATGTTTTCGACTTGCTTTCCTTTGCCTTCGATGAGGACATTCGTTGAACTTTCGGTTAAATCGGAAAATACTTCAGTGGTTCCGTGTGGCCAGTCAACCACGACTTCCAGTTTCTCATCACTAAGAATTGGAAGAATGATTCGAGTGTCCATTTGTGACAAATAGCCACTGCCGCTGGTGACCCAACGACGAATGAAACTCTCACCCTGGGTAACGGTAATTCTTGCAGAAATCGCATCTCGATTGGATTTGGTGCCTTGAAGTTGAACTCTCAGCCAACGCCGATTGGGCAATTTATTTCGTAATAGCACAACCGGATCATTTTGGTGAACGACGACCAAGTCTAATAGACCGTCATTATCAAGGTCGCCAGCAGCACACCCGCGGCCAGCATGTGTTCCACTGAAATAGGGTCCAGCCTGTTTCGAGACATCTTTGAAAGTGTTTCCATTTACGTTTTGAAATACTTGAGGTGGTTGGTGATAGGGGTTTCCTTCTGCCGCATAAAATACGTGGCCATTGGCGACCATCAGATCTTGCCAGCCATCGCCATCAAAATCTCGCATGGCTGCACCAAAACCGACCCAACGCCGTGAAGCACGGGGCACTCCATATTGTTCGGCAACATTCACAAAAAGTCGTTTGTCTACTTGGCTGAACAGCGAGTTGTCTTCTGCTACAAAGTTCGCACAAAAAAGTTCAATGCCACCATCGCCATTCAAGTCACCAATATCAACCCCCATGCTTCCTTGAGGGTGACCTGTGGTTGACAATGCTACGCCAGACAGCACGCCGTGCGATAAGAATTTATCATCGGGTCCGCCATAATATAAATCGTTTTCATCCACATCGTTGGCAACATAGATATCGGGCCAGCCATCTTGATCAAAGTCGACAATGAGAACGCCTAAGCCACGTTTCTTTCCGGTAATTCCGGCTGCTTCGGCCACTTCTTCAAACGTGCCATCGCCGTTGTTTTTCCACAAATAGTCTCTTTGACCATACATAAAGGAGGGTCCACATGGTTCTCGAATCTCTGTGCCATTAGATAATCTCTGAGTGCAGATGCGTTCGCTGCTTGGCTGCCAATCACAATAGTTGGCCACGTATAAATCAGGGTGTCCATCTTGGTTGTAGTCGATCCAAGCGGCGGCAGTGCCCCAGCGATCACAGAGCAATCCGGCATCTGCCGAGCATTCGGTGAATCGCTCTCCTTGCTCATTACGATAGAGCTGGCAACCGCCAAACCCCGTGACAAAGATATCAGGAAATCCATCGCCGTTATAATCAGCAACTGTCACCCCATGTGTGTAGAGACTTTCATTCGGTTCACCCAATAGTTCTGAAACATTCGTGAACTTCCAATCGCCATCGTTCCGAAACAGTGCAGCCGGTTTTCCAGATACCTTAATCGGCGGTCCTTCCATCGTGCCACCCCCAGGGAAGAACAGGTCAAGATCACCATCGGCGTCAAAGTCGATCATGGCAACTCCGCCACCCACGGTTTCGAGCACGGTGTAGAACCCGGCCTTGTTTCCATCGCTATACCCAAACTCGACGCCCGAGCTTTGCATCTGCTCAAACCAGTCGTCTGCTTTTGGTGTACGTTCCTCAACACGTTTGATCGTATGCGGCAAAGGGGCATTGATAAGAACTTCAGTTGCGTTTGCTTGATCCTCATCCACTTCAGTTGGCTTGACGGGTGTGCCACCAGGAACTTCGGTTGTTTTGGAATCGCAACCGATCCAGCAACACATCGCAGCAGCAAGCAGGATTAAGTGCAGTCCTCTAGTTCTTGTTGCCATCGATTGATTCCAAGGAGTTGATACCCAGTTAGTTCGTTCAACTTTTTTCACGTGATCTACCTAATTACTTTGAGCAGCTTGAGTCAGGTTTTGTTCGCTGCTAATTTTCTGAACAGCGTCATCCCCTTCACGAATCAAATAGGTTGCTGAAGGTTCTATTGTTTCAAACTGTTGCGTCGTATCGCTGGTGGGCCAATAGACTTCAACTTTTTCAATTTTGGTTGCCGTTCCGATGCCAACATGTTGGGTTAGCGGATTGGCTCCAAAACTGCCGCCAGTTCCCACTCTGCGATAGATGGATCGTTTTTTACCATCCTCGATGATATCGACCCGAATACGGGCCCCGATGGCCGACTTGTTACTCTGCACGCCTTCGAGTTTTAACTGAACGAAATTCTTATTGAAACCAGGGTTTTCAAACAACACATTGCGGAATGCATCACCACGAAAGGCGCCGCCTGTTTCGATGAACAAATCTTGATCTCCATCGGAATCAAAGTCGGCAAACGCAACGCCATGCCCTTTTTGCAGGTGTCCAACACGAGCGGAAATTGTCACATCTTCAAACTTGGTTCCACCAACATTATGGAACAGTCGATTCGGCATCAGGGCGTAGTACTCGGTGTAACCTGTTCCCAGATAGAAGTCAGGAAAGCCATCGTTGTCGAGATCACCATAATTGGCACCCATCGGTTGTGCCACCGTGTCTAATCCGAGTTCCGTGCTCTTGTCAACAAAGCCTCCCTGGCCATCGCCTTGGTAAAGGCACGGGTAATGATCATCGGAAAGATCGTGGCCAAAATACTCAGCGGCCACATATCTTACGCCCACTTTGTAACACGAGGCATAAAGGTCTAAGTGTCCATCGTTGTTGTAGTCCCAAAACCATACGGGAAAACTGTCGTGCGGCCTGGTTACTCTCAATTTTTTTGAAACGTCATCAAAGGTGCCATCGCCGTTATTATGAAACATTAGATTGGGGCCAGATCCGTTCGAGATATAGAGATCAGGCCAGCGATCATTATCGTAGTCGCCCCAGACCACGCCTTTAGCAAACGTGGTCACATTGACCCCGGCTTGCTTTGCCACATCTTTGAAATGCCCTTTGCCATCGTTTTGGAATAAATTGCTGGTTCGGTTTTCATTACCGACGTACAGATCGAGATCACCATCGTTGTCGTAATCAGCAAACGCGGCGGTTTGCGTGGGAAAATGTTCGTCTCCTAAACCAGCTTCAAACGTAACATCACGGAATCTGGCCGAACCATCATTTTGGAGTAATGAATTTGGATACTTGCCAATTTTACCCATCCAGGCTCCGCGTAAAATGAACAGATCAAGGTCGCCGTCGTTGTCATAATCGGCATGAATGATATTCAGTCCGCCGGTAATTCCCGTCACGCCTGCTTCCGTGGTGAAATCGGTGAAGGTGCCATCTCCGTTGTTCAGAAATATCTTTAATTGCCCTCGGACATCCCAGTTTGAAACAATCAGGTCGATATCTCCATCGTTATCAAAATCGTCAGCCGAAGAGCCACCAGCACAACTAATTTCAGCAATGCCTGCGTCACGTGAAATGTCATGAAACTCCGGGAAATCACTCCCTCTGGCAATTCGCTCAGACGAAATATAATACTGACTGGTCTTCAACTTGTCATGCTCGCCCAGGGTCATGTGTGTTACATTCAAAAGCCACGCAGCGGTTAAATTCTTGGGGTCTCGATCAAGCAGCATGTTAAGATATTTGATCGATTCACGGCTTCCAGATTCCTTACTGTGAACGCCAGCTCCGCGAATCGGCAAGATACAAGACTCGCCTGTTTGGCAGTGAATGCAGTTTTGGGCCTCACCTTTTCTGAGATGAGCCACTGCCAAGTCCATTAAAATCGTATTCACTTGCTCTTCAGTGAGATTGTCAGCAACTTGCGGAGTCATTTTGTAGACTTCTTCTAAATGCTGAATCGCCTCGTCGTTTTTACCCAGATTCAAATAGAGTGGCCCTAGTCGCCAATTCAGGAAGAATTTATCTTCCAGCATGCCAACTGCTGGCGCATTGGATAGTTGATAGCGTAGATCTTCAATCTCTTTGAGCTGAAAATACTCGTTATCGGTCTCGGCTTGATCTGCGACCTCTTCTAGCAGCTTCACCATTCGCGCATGGCCATCGATTGACTGTGACTGTGGGTTGCCCGTTGAATCAACGTCCGATTTGCTACAGCCAAGATGTACAATCAGCAGCGTCAACAGTACGCAACCGTAAACTCTTTTGACTAATTGATTTTCCATTTGAATCGGTTCTGGATGATATGAAGGAAGGAAATCACCGTACGAAGGTGGGGTTTATTTTGCAGCTAGGTCGAGACCTCGAATCGATTAGATCAATTCTACGTCAAAATTCAAAGTGTCAAGTCATTCTACTGAGATTCGCCTGTTGTGTCAGTGTGCGTTATACCACACTTGAGAAGGGCTCGTTTTATTCAGGATATTCCGACTAGGAAGAATAGATTGACTGTGAAGCAGATTGTTGTGAATCTATCTCCGAATCACCCCGTCAGCTTCACTCTTCTGAAAAATACTCTATCCTTGAAGATATTAATCCTTACAAGGAGAACTCTTAGGTGACTGAACCAGCCGAATCAGCAAAAGCGAAGACAGCGAAGCCCAAATATCGTAAGGCCATCGGTCCGCGGCTGCGCATAGTTTTGTATCTGGTTTTTGCGTTGGTTGCGCTGTTGGTCGCCAATTCAGGCTACTTGGCCTCGGTGACTTCACTAGAATGGTTCACCGGAAAAATCTATCAGAATTATTTCTACCAATACATGTTCTTAGCCCATCTGATCCTGGGCCTGCTGTTCGTCGTTCCCTACTTGATCTTCGGAATTGTTCATCTGCTCAACACGAAAGATCGCAAGCAACGCCGGGCTGTGAAGATAGGGTACGCACTGTTTGCCGCTGGTATTATCGTGCTGGTATCAGGACTTCTATTAACTCGCATTGGCGGGTTTGATTTAAAACAACCGTTGGCCCGCAGTACGATTTATTGGCTGCATGTGGCGGTGCCTGTGATTGCGGGTTGGCTTTATTGCTTGCATCGCTTGTCTGGCCCACGGATTAAATGGAAAGTAGGAGCCATCTACGGCAGTGCCGTGGCAGTCAGCATTCTTGTCATGATATGGCTCCATGGCGAAGACCCTCGCAAATGGAATTCGGTAGGTCCAGAATCTGGAGCCCAGTACTTTGCCCCTTCACTAGCTAGAACCACCACCGGTGATTTCATTCCTGATCACGCGTTGATGAATGATCACTACTGCCAGAAATGCCATCAAGATGTTCACGCTGCCTGGCACGATAGCGTGCATCACTTTAGTTCATTCAATAACCCGGTCTACTTGGCCAGTGTGAACGAGACCCGAGAGGTAGCGCTCAAACGCGATGGCTCAGTGCAAGCGGCCCGCTGGTGTGCAGGTTGTCATGATCCGGTGCCGTTCTTCAGCGGTGCGTTTGATGACCCTAACTTCGATATGCTGAAAGACCCGACAGGATCTGCCGGTGTGACCTGCACCACCTGTCATGCAATTACCCACATCAACAGCAACCGTGGCAATGCGGACTATACGATTGAAGAACCGCTGCACTACCCGTTTGCTTATAGCGAAAACCCAATGCTGCAATGGGTCAATCACCAGTTGGTCAAAGCGAAACCATCGTTCCACAAAAAAACCTTCTTGAAGCCGCTGCATAAAACGGCCGAGTTCTGTTCGGCTTGTCACAAAGTCCATCTGCCGAAAGAAGTCACCAACTATCGTGATTTCTTGCGGGGTCAAAATCATTATGACTCGTATCTCGTCAGTGGTGTCTCAGGCATCGGAGCCCGGAGTTTCTACTACCCACCCAAGTCACAAGGTAACTGCAATGGCTGCCACATGCCGCTGGTGCCATCGGATGATTTTGGGGCTCAGTACTTTGATGGTGCTACCGAACTGAGCGTACACGATCACCTGTTCCCTTCGGCCAATACCGGCATGGCCTGGCTGCGTAATAAAGACAACGTCGTCAAAGCCCATCAACGATTTCTGGAAGACGTGATGCGGGTCGATATCTTTGGCATTCGCGAAGGAGGCGAAATTGACTCTCCACTGGTTGCCCCATTACGGCCTGAAGTTCCCACGTTGAAGCCTGGTAAAACGTACTTACTGGAAACTGTAATCCGCACACTCGCATTAGGTCACCATTTCACTCAAGGAACGGTCGACTCGAATGAAATCTGGCTAGAAATCACCGTACGTGCTGGCGATAAAATCATTGGCAAAAGTGGCGGGGTTGACGACAACGACCTTAATAAAGTCGATCCCTGGTCGCACTTGGTCAACGTGTTTTTGATTGATAAAAACGGGAACCGTATCAATCGCCGTAATCCACAAGATATCTTCACCAAGTTGTATAATCATCAACTACCCCCAGGCGCAGGGCAAACGGTCCATTACGAACTGTTTCTTCCCGAAACAATCGATACCCCGATTACGGTTGAATTAAGTTTGAACTATCGAAAATTCGATCAAGAACTCATGGACTTTGTCGCCAAAAAGAATCAAGAATTCGGGCAAACCATACGTGGGCATGTGCCTGGAAAAGACTACGTGAACCAGTTACCGATTACGGTCTTGGCTACTGACACAATTACGTTTCCAGTCGAAGGTGTCACCGCTGAAATCGATAATCCGACACCCAAGTTTGATACTTGGAAACGCTGGAACGACTACGGTATTGGACTCTTGCTCAATGGCAATGCCCAGTTTAGACAAGCGGCGGATGCGTTTAAGGAAGTCGAGAAACTCAATCGCTGGGATGGGCCGATGAATCTTGCCCGGGTCTACAATGCCGAAGGTCGTATCGACGATGCGGTTGCGGCACTCAAGCGTGCTGAAAAGTTCAATCAAGAAAAACATTTTCCCAGCTGGACTTGGGCCTGGCTAAGCGGAGTGGTCAATCGTCAACAAGGCAACCTGAAGGACGCGGTTCAGAATTTGCGTTCCGTGCTGGAAGTGCGTACGCCTGATATGATAGAACGTGACTTCAACTTTAGCAAAGACTACATGGTGCTGAATCTGCTAGGGCAATCGTTGTTCGATCTAGGCAGTATCAAAGCCCGGCAAGGAAACGAGGAAGAAGCGGCCAAGTATTGGAACGAGGCACTCGTGGAATTCAACAAGGCCATTGCCGTTGACTCCGAGAACGTGACCGCCCATTATAATTTACAGCGAACGTATTCGGCACTCGGCAATCAGACCGAAGCAGATCGCCACGCCAAATTACATCAGCGTTATAAATCGGACGACACCGCACAAAGCGAAGCAGTACGCCTGGCCCGAGAGAAATACCCGGCCGCCAACTATGCCGCCGGTGGCGTGGTGAAATATAAACTACACCGCCCGAATGCCCCAGGGCTTCCCAAAGAAGCTGAGCGGCCAGACGAGGAGCAATAAGACAACTCACAGAACGCCGGGCGACACGGACAAAAAACCAACACAACCAAAACCCTTTTCGTGTGCCACTGGCATCCTGCCAGTGTGAAGTTTGAATGGAATTTGAATGCGATTTTGATTTGCCCGGTGCCATGCCCTCGCTTTCGCGTAAGCATGTTTGTATCAGTTCAATAGTCGTAGCGATTATGATATAAATCGTAGGGTGGCTGCCTTTTTAGGCCAGCCGCCTGTTTGTGGGCTCTGCTTCGTGGGGAAATTATCATGATAACACTTCAAAAACATGCTTACGCCTAACCGGCGAAAGCATGGCACCCAGCATTAACATCGGGCCACACCGACGACGTTCTGAATACATTTGAATTTGAAGCATCGTCAACTTCGGAATAGTCATCGCTACCACCCAAATTATAATCGATACGCACCACTTAGAGATGGAACACATCCGTGACTGAAGAGCCAATCCACGAAGAAGAACATGACGATAAAATAGTCGGCATCGCGTTTCGCTGGTCGATGATCGCAATCTTTATTGCTGCAATTATCGGCGGTGGACTGTATGCGTATTCTTTTCGCACACCCAAACCGCCAGAACCGAAACCGCGAGACTTGGCAAATGTGAAGAATCGAACTGAAACGGAGATCGAAATTCCAACGGTCTTGTTCACCGACATTACCCAAGACGCCGGCATTCAGTTTGTGCATCAAAACGGTTTTTCCAAAGAGAAACTATTACCAGAAACCATGGGCGGTGGCTGTGCCTTTTTAGACTACGACAACGATGGCGACCAAGATATCTTGTTGACCAATTCCACATACTGGTCCTGGGACGAAGAAAATAAAAACAAGCCTAAACCGACAATGAGCTTGTACCAAAACGATGGAACTGGCAAGTTTGTTGATGTCACCAAAGACTCCGGCTTAGAAATCGAATGCTACGGCATGGGTGTCGCCGTCGGCGATTACGATAACGATGGCCTGGTTGATATTTACATCACGACCGTCGGTGAAAACTTACTCTTCCATAACCAAGGCAATGGAAAGTTCGTGGAGCAAGCTAAACAAGCGGGCGTTGCCGGAGACATCAAAGCCTGGGGCACTAGTTGCGGGTGGTTTGATTACGATAACGATGGTGATCTTGATCTATATGTCGGCAACTATTTAGATTGGACACGTGAATACGACACCAGCCAGAACTTCCAACTGACCGGTGGCGAGCGAGCCTATGGTCGCCCGATGAATTTTGCTGGCACCCTGCCCTATCTGTTTCAAAACGATGGCAAGGGGAATTTCACCGAAGTCGCCGAAGCGGCCGGTTTGCAGATCAAAGACCCACAAACCGATGCCCCGATGAGCAAAGCTCTCGGCGTAGCTTTCGCCGATATCGACAACGATGGTTGGATCGATATCATCATGGCCAACGATACGGTGCAAAACTTTCTGTTCCATAACCAGCAAGACGGAACCTTCATCGAAAAAGGAAACTTGGCAGGTTTAGCGTTTGATGAAAGCGGCAAGGCCCGCGGAGCCATGGGCATCGATGTGGCCGCTTTTCGAAATGAAAACACGCTAGGCGTGGCAATCGGAAACTTTGCCAACGAAATGACCGCCCTGTATGTGGCCAACGATAATGACCTGTTGTTTGTCGACGAAGCCATGTCGACAGGGCTCGGACCAGTCAGCCGGTTGAAACTCACCTTTGGTGTCTTCTACTTCGACTATGACTTTGACGGCCAACTTGATCTATTCACGGCCAATGGGCACTTGGAAAAAGAAATCAACCGCGTTCAAGAAAGCCAGCGTTATCATCAGTCGCCCCAGTTGTTTCGCAACTGCGGTGCCAAGAGTGAGACCGAGTTCCTGCTGTTGAATGAACAGCAATGCGGAACCGACTTGATAAAGCCCATGGTCGCCCGTGGCGCCTGCTTCGCCGATATTGATGGCGATGCCGATCTTGATATACTGATTGCCTCGGTCGGCGAACCACCCCGTTTATTGCGAAATGATCTAAACTCCAACAGTCATTGGATCAAGTTCAAGCTCAACGGCACCACTTCCAACCGAGATGCCATTGGTGCGGTGATTGAAGTTCAAACCGCGACCCGTACCTTACGTCGGCAGGTGATGCCAACCCGTAGTTACTTGTCGCAAGTCGAACTGCCAGTCACTTTTGGTCTTGGCGAAGAAGAGGCGATCACTTCAGTCAAGATTCACTGGCCCGGTGGAGAAACCCAGGAACTCGAATCTTTGCCAATTGATCAACTGCACAATATCAAACAACCATAAACTGTTGAAGGAATCAAAACGATGACTCCCCAATCATCGCAAGGACGCAATGTTTTTCTCATCGCAGCGGTTAGTCTCTTAGTGGCTGGTGTTGGATTCGTGATTTGGCGAGTTCAAGATGGGCCTGTTGTAGTGGCACCAGTTACGGTGGATGCGGAAGAGTTAGTCAGCCAGAAATCAATCGGTCTAGGTTATCTCGAAACCGATCAACCCAGCAAAAGCCTGGAAGCGTTTGAAGAGCTTGCGGCAGTCTTTCCAGAAGAATCACTCGGGCTTCGCAACTTGGCGGTTGCACGTTTAATGCTGCTAATTCAGATCGACCAAACGCGTGAGCCAGAGGTTTGGCAAACCGAATACGAGGCCCTGCTCAGCGTATTAGAGCACTTGAAGAAGCTGGAGCCCAACTCTGCCGAAACCCATATTCTACAGGCCAGAGCCTACGCACTGAGAGAACAATCACAACTGGCCTTTGACGAACTACTGTTAGCTGCCGAACTTCATCCATACGACCCGGCCATTCGATTTGAACTCTATGAACTGGCCCGGTATGCGTCTGAGGAACTTGCAGAGCAAGCAAATGAACAGCTCAAACTGGCCTATCAGTTGTCGCCCAACAACTTGGTGCTAACAACCCAATGGCTACAAAAACAGGCCGAAAACGAAGACCCTGAAATTGTGGCCACGCTCGTCGAAGCTCAGAAGAATTTTGCTTTGTTAGAAGCCACCGTACAAAAAAGGGTACGCATTTCGCTGCATGAATACTTTGCCACCGCCATTCTAGCGGCCGAGTCTGGCGATTGGAAAAAAACACTGCAACAAGTGCGAGTCATCGGCAATGTGACCCGATCAGAAGAGGCGGTGCAAAGTGATCTACTACGCTTGAACCGCCATCCGTTGGAGTTCATCGTGCATGATTTTTCTCCCGCGTTCTATCAAAAGTATAAACTCGCTTCATCCGTGGCCGGCGATCCCATCAAAGTGACTTTCTCTAGCGAAGGCATCAACCAACTTCCGGCAATTGCGGAAGTACGGGATGTGGCCCTCATTGATTTTAACCTCGATGGCAAGATCGATATCTGTGTACTCAATTCAACTTCGCTGACGATCTATTCCAATAACAATCAAGACCAACCGTGGCAAGCGATTGCCTCGTTAGCATTGACCGAAAATTACAACCAACTACTGGCCGCCGATCTCGATGCCGATGCCAATTCCTCGAATCAAGCAGCCGATCAAAAAATTGCCCATACAGCCGATATTGATTTCGTCCTATCAGGTCCAGCAGGCATTACGGTCGTTGAGAACTACATCGATGACGCCGACCAGCGCCAATTGAAGCTAATCGCCCCGGCTGAAAATCTGCCCGCTGTTACTTGTGCCAAGCTGGGCGATCTTGATCACGACGGCGACCTCGACATCTTCATCTCAAGCGATTCAGGCCTGCGGGTGTGGTCGAATGCCGACAACATGCAGTTTGTGCCTTGGGGTGACGATGCCTTCGCAGGGTTTGATCCAATCCAAACAACCCAGGCCACAGTCATCGACTGGGACCGTGATACCGATTTGGATATCGTGCTGCCAGCCTATGCCGAACGTCCGGCCGGGATTTTAGAAAACCTACGCCATGGCCGCATGCGATGGTTGCCGTTTGACGCCAGTTTTGCTTCGGTCAATCAATCGCCTCGAATCCATCTAATTGATGCCGACTCCAATGCCAGTTGGGATTTACTCGCTGCCAGTTCAACCGGAATCAACCTGGCTTTAACGCAAACCCCCACGCAAAATAAAGTGCTGCATGCGTCCGATATGCAAGTGGCAGACTTTGCTGCAAATAAAATGCTCCTCATTGATTACGACAACGATGGCCTCGAAGATTTACTGGCCTACAACGAAGAACAACTACAAGCTTGGCGAAATCTAAGCAATGGGAAGTTTACTCCAGCGGATGATCTATTCACCGACACATTTCCTGATATCACCTCGATCAAAACCGCCGATCTCGATCAAGATGGTGACTTAGATTTAGTCATCGCTCAGGGCAGTGGTGTCACTATTCTTGATAACCAAGGCGGCAATCAGCATCATTGGATTGACATCACGTTGCTGGCGCAGCAAGTGAAAGCCTCGGCTGCTGAAGAGAGTGGCCGCGTAAACCAATACGGCATTGGTTCTTTGCTAGAACTGCAACTGGGGGCCAGTTATCAGCCGCGAATGGTCGAAAGCCCC
>NVWB01000260.1 GCA_002733575.1 Blastopirellula sp.
TGGTAACCTTTGGCTACTTTTGATTTCGCACGTTTCCAACCACCTCTAAACACCACCTTTCCCCCCATCAGAAATCAATGCAACGGGTAGCCCAGGTTGCTCGCAACCTGGGTCGGCCCAGCCGACAAGAGGTCGCAAGCAGCGGCATGATTTATCACGAAACTGCCCCATAACCCTCTGGTCCAATTTACAAAACAAATGTAAGGCCCGCCGGGTGTTTTTGATCACAACTTTTGTAGATCAGGTTCTACCTGACAGAAGCGACATTCGGGTTTCGCTTCTCAATTAAAACAGCAATCCAGGCCCTAACCACACTTCACACTGGCGAAGCCAGTGGCACCCAAAAAGGGCTTTCGGTTGTGTCGGTTTTCGTCAGTGTTACCCGTCGATTACATGCCTAAGCTGACAGGACAGTCTTATGGCCGCTGCTTTACCGTTATGAAATAGACATGAGCCGACATTTATTTATATGCCACGATAGGTACACAATCCCAACCTAAGTATGTAGAATAGGTTAATCCAATTACACCCTTATCAGTTTTTTATGGAGCATAAGCATGCAACGAATTAGATCGCAACAGTTTTCTGGATACTTAATGTATGTTATTTGTCTGCCACTCCTCACTGCGGGCTGCTCCAATTCTTCGACTCCAGCTTCTGAAGAAATTGATTTAGGAAAGATCAGCGATTCGATCTACCACAATGAATACTTTGATATGGATTTTTCTATTCCTGAAAAATGGCATGTATTGGATGAAGCAGAAAAGCAACATCTTAAGGACACAGGTCGTGCTGTCTTAAAAAACAAGGGCAAAAACATGGAAGCAAAATTAAAGCTATCCGAGTTGCGGACTGTGACGCTTTGCTCAATTTTCAAACACCCTCTTGGGACACCTGTAGACTTCAATCCTAGCATGATTATGATGGCTGAAAAAATAAGTTTTGGGCAAGGCATAAGCGATGGTAAAGACTATTTGCAGCATACAAAAAAGATGGAAGAGAAATTAGCGCTTAATATTAGTTACCCCGAAGAGATTACATCGAAAACAATTGCTGGCCGGGAGTTCGGAGAAATGTCTTCAGTAATCGATTATGATGTCGTAGAAATAACGCAACTAAAATTCACAACCATAATGAAAGGCTACGCCCTCACGTTTATCGTTTCGTACAACAACGAAGAAGACAAAGCCCTCGTGAAAGATATCATCAAGTCAATCCACTTCAACTAAATCAAAACAGTGCCGTAGGATGGATGAAAATAAAGATTTCATCCATCCTGCTTCTCTCTTCTTTGTTTCTTCTTGTAAATTTACGGCCCCGCAATTAGCTTCGCCTCGGTCTTCAGTGTCGGTTCGCCCTTGATCAATCCGAGCTTGTTCAAAAACTTGTCTGCCGCAATCAGGGTTGCATCGGCCCAGGGTTGGCTGTTGAAAAAGGCATGTTTCTGACCGTTGGCAATTTGTGTTTCCACTGAATTATTCCCCAGAGATTTTAATTTCTCTTGGGCCGCATTCCAGCCTTTCAGCCAAGTATCATTACTGCCGAAGAAGGCAATTGCCGGTGGGAAGTTAGCTTTGACGTGCTGCAAAAAATCGACCTCAGAATCCGAGGCATCGCCTGCGGTAAGTGCCGGATTGAACAGTACATAAGCGGCCACCGAAGTGTCGTAGCCTTTAGGGTCATTCGGATCATTCAAGCCAGGGTTCGTGGTTGCCAGCAAACTGATGTGCCCGCCAGCGGAACCCCCGCCTGCGATAATGCGTTTTGGATCGATCCCTAGTTCTGCGGCATGCTGCTTATACCAACGGATTGCACTTTTGGCATCGGGGATACAAAGACGTTTGCGAGATTCATTTTTCTTCAACTCTGCCTTATCTTTCTTAGAGGCCAGTCGATACGTTACCGTGGCCGCCACAATCCCGCGACTGGCAAAGTAGTTGCACTGATAACTAAACGCTTCACGAGAACCGCCACCCCAGCCACCACCGTGAAACAAAATGATCCCCGGCACAGGTTTCTTCGATGCTTGCTTGCCTTTCGGAAAAAAGACTTCGATCTCCCGGTCCACACCATCGACTGTCTTGTAGACATACACTTTTCCCTTGGGTGGATTGTTTTCGTAGACTCTTTGTGCATTGGCTTGGGCAGATGAGAGAGCAAGAAAGGCACCAACTAATAATATTAAGTATTTCATGTGATTCTCCGTTTTGTTTTTATCCGGGGTGAAGTTCAATGATCCGAGCGAAAGGATCATTGTCTGGTAATAGTTTAGCAACAATTATTGTAGTGTGATTGCTTCGATGACAACCAGAACCATCGAGTGCCATGATGTTTTATTCGAAAAAAAACTTGACTCTTGCACACATCATGCTCTAACCAATGATATCGCAAGCCTCTCGCACTGGTGCTGAGAACTTCTAAAACTTCTGTTAAGGATACCTTCAATGTCTGGCCTTAAACTAATTCTGATCACACTTGTCTTGACATTTCTTATTGTCCCGTATCACTTCAGTGCAATGTCTGAGGAACCGATTGCAACTGAAAGCATCAGTGACAAAATTCTTGCGTTACAAAAAAAGCGGATAGAGTTACTTCAGAAAGGAGTTGGAGTAGCCAAGGTTCATTTTGAAAATGGATCTGATAGAGCGACCTTAGAAACATATCATTCTGCTCAACTTAAATTGTTAAATTCCCAATTTGAATTAGCCACAACAAATAAAGAAAAGATCGAAATACTTCAAGCAAAGTTGAAGATTGCCAAGAAGGAGTTGAGTAGCATAGAGGTATTATCTAGTGGTGGATTTGCAGGTGGTGAAGCCAATAGATTATTCGAGAAAAAATCGAATACACTAGGGGCCGAGCTACAGCTTCTCAAGTTCCAACAGAGTATTCAAGGGAGCACATCCCTTCAAGAGAATTGTTCTTCCGGCAAAATACAAGAGCTAGAGACTCAGCGAATAGATGCCCTTCAGAAAGCAGTTGATGCAGTAAGAAAACTGTACGAGAGAGGATCTATGGACATCAGCATTGTTCACGGTATTCAACTGAAATTGTTGGGCGTTCAACTTGACATAGCCAAAACGAATAAAGAAAAAATTGAACTAATTCAAGCACAATTGAAGATTGCCAAAGGGGGGCTAAGGCTGGTTGAGGCAAAAAGAGAGATTGGGGTCCAAGGAGGCGAAGCGGATAAATACTACCGAGCAAAAGCATTCGTGCTACATTTTGAGATACCGCTTCGAAAGCTTCAGCAATTAGATGAACCAATGAAATGGAAGAACGCCGAACTCTCACTCCAAGATCTTCAACTGCAACAGATCGAAACTCTTCAAAACTCCCTTGAAATAGAACAGATTTTATTAGAGAGTGGAGTTCGAAGAAGCTCCCTTAACTCCATTCAATCAATTCAAGAAGAATTATTGAATGCACAAATAGATTTCGCCAAATCAATCGAAGAAAAGACAGAATACACTCAAGTGCAACTAGACATTGCCAAAGAGAGGGCAAATTATAACCAAAGAGTCCAAAATATTACAGGTGGAAAAGACTGGGATAAAATCTACCAGTCCCAAGCGTTTGCACTACAGCTAGAGATTCAGTTATTAAAATTACAGCAATTAGATAAAAAACCGAAAACGACTAAAAATCAATGTAAAACCTCAGCAGCGATACAATTCTGAAGTACCGTAGTGTACTTTCTTTCCTTCTTGGCGTGAGACATCTTTTGCACTTCAAGGCGGCTGACAAGCAGCACACCCTACGAATTCTTATTTGGATAAACCATCTCAGCGCATAAAAAAAGAGACCCCGTTGCTAGGGTCTCTTCTTCAATTTTCTTAATCACAACCGTTGCCAACAAGTGACAAAGTTCCAGCTTACTTCAAGTTTGGAAAAGTTGTTCCGCCGTACAGGGCCAGGTCGCCGAGTTCGTTTTCGATGCGGAGCAATTGGTTGTATTTGGCCATTCGATCTGAACGTGAAGCTGAACCGGTTTTGATTTGTCCGGTGCCTAGGGCCACGGCCAAGTCAGCGATGGTTGAGTCTTCGGTTTCGCCAGAACGATGACTGGCAACGCTTGTGTATCCGTTGGCGTGGGCCAGTTGGATGGCGTTGATGGTTTCGGTCAGTGTGCCGATTTGGTTCACTTTGATCAGAATGCTATTGGCAATTCCTTCGTCGATACCACGTTGCAGGCGTTCGGTGTTGGTTACGAATAGATCGTCGCCGACGAGTTGAACTTTGTCGCCTAGTTTTTCTGTCAGTTGCTTCCAACCATCCCAATCGTCTTCGTCCAAGCCATCTTCGATGGAAACGATAGGATACTTGGCGGCCCAATCGGCAAGGAAATCAACCATGGCGGCACCATCAAGGTCTTTTCCGTCGATGTTGTAAACCTTTTTCTCTTTGTCGTAGAATTCGCTGGAAGCGGCGTCTAAGGCGATGTAAACTTGTTCGCCTGCTTTGTAGCCAGCTTTTTCGATTGATTCCATGATCAAATCCAAAGCTTCGATGTTGCTACCAAGATTTGGGGCAAAACCACCTTCGTCTCCAACTGAGGTATTCAACCCTTTGCTTTTGAGCACGCCTTTGAGGCTGTGGAAGATTTCGACACCACAGCGAAGACCATCGCTGAATTTGTCAAAACCGAGTGGCATGACCATGAACTCTTGGATGTCGACATTGTTATCGGCGTGTGAACCACCATTGAGGATGTTCATCATTGGGGCAGGCAATGTGCGAGCACCGACGCCACCCAGATAACGATACAAGGGCAAACCACAGCATTGAGCGGCCGCTTTGGCGGTTGCTAGGGAAACACCGAGAATGGCGTTGGCACCTAGTTTTTCTTTGTTTTTGGTTCCATCCAGATCAATCATTTTTTGATCGACTGCGGCTTGATCCATGGCATCTTCGCCGATTAGCGAGTCGGCGATTACGGTGTCGATGTTTTCAACGGCTTTTAGGACGCCTTTGCCGAGGTAGACTGATTTGTCTCCATCACGAAGTTCGAGTGCTTCGTGGATTCCGGTACTGGCACCACTAGGAACGGCAGCACGACCTTGGGCTCCATCATCTAGGGTCACTTCAACTTCAACAGTTGGGTTACCGCGGCTGTCTAGAACCTGAAGACCACGAACATCGATAATAAAACTCATAATTTTGACTCTACTTTTACCAAGGCAAACAAAAAAAGTGGGGCGAGATATGTGGATCTCAGCCTCTTCTCCCTATCTGAGCCACTCGCTCAACTATCAACAAAATAGGGAGTAATTCCTACAGCGGTTAAAATAATGCTGTTAATAGCCTTACATTTTGTACGATGTTGGCTTCTCACGCTAGGGAGAGAGGCCCGGTTGTGGTAAAAAATTAAGGTTGGAATTGTTTCTCCAAAAGCAATTTTCATCGTTGTTTGTGGTGCCTTTCACAACCACTACATTAATCGCCGATTACGGCGAACATCTTCCCGTTAGAGATTTTAGAGAAAAACCATGTTTACCGGACTCGTTGAATCGATGGGCCAAGTCACCCAATTAATTCCTGAAGGACCAGGCGTGCGCTTGACCCTAAAGTGCCCCATTGTGTCGGACGGAGTCGCAATGGGAGCCAGTATTTCGATCAATGGGTGCTGCTTAACCGTAATTGCGATTGATGGAGAAGAGCTTTCGTTTGAAGCGGGCGAAGAAACGTTGTCGAAAACTAACCTGGGAAAACTCAAACAGGGTAGTCTGGTGAACCTAGAACGATCATTGCAAGTTGGAGATCGACTCGGCGGGCATTTTGTGTCAGGCCATGTCGATGCCGTAGGCACAGTCGACCAGCGGATTGATGACGAAGAGTGGTCGACGATCTTCTTCAAAGTACCCCGTCGATTAACGAAGCAGATGGCCAGCAAGGGTTCAGTGGCGGTTGATGGAATTAGCCTGACGCTGGTTGATGTTGAAGCCGAGCGATTTAGCGTGGCTTTGATTCCGCACACGTTGGATGTCACGACTTTAGGGCAACGCAAAGTGGGTGACCAGGTGAATATCGAGACCGACTTATTAGCCAAATATGTAGAAAAACAATTGCAGGGCGAGAGCGATTCCTGAGTGAATCGAGCCGCTTTGAAAGCTACCAAACCAACCATTGTCAAACTGACAACTTTTAGATCAACAGAAACCTATGCCTGAATACCGAAATCAAACCGTTACATTTTTAACTCAGAAGTTCCGCGAAATTGGAATTCAACCTGTCTCAAAGCATGGGCAGAACTTTCTGATCGATATGAACATTCTCAACCTGATTGTTCGATCGGCCGATCTTAGCCGCAAAGATGTGGTGTTAGAAGTGGGAACCGGCACCGGTACGCTGAGCACGCGCATGGCCGATCAAGCGGGGCATGTGGTTACGGTTGAGATCGACGAGCATTTGCATCAACTTTCGATGGAAGAATTGATCGACTTTGAGAACGTGACGATGCTTCAATTTGATGTATTGAAGAATAAAAACAATTTTGCACCCAAAGTGCTTGAGACCGTTAAGGAACAGTTGGCCTTGATTCCTGATAGCAACTTCAAGCTGGTCTCCAATCTTCCTTATAACATAGCAACGCCTATTATCTCGAATTTGTTACGCACCGATATTCTGCCGAAGTCGATGACGGTGACGATCCAAAAAGAGCTGGGCGAACGCATTGTTGCCAGGCCACGCACCAAAGATTACAGTGCCTTGAGTATCTGGATGCAAAGTCAATGCGATTGTGAGATCGTAAGAATCTTACCACCCACTGTTTTTTGGCCACGCCCAAAAGTTGAATCTGCCATTATCCACTTGGTACTCAATCCTAAAAAACGTGCCCGAATTGTGGATATCGAGTTCTTCCATAAATTTGTGAGAGCATTATTCTTTCACCGCCGAAAATTTCTCCGCAATGTTTTACAGAGTGCGATGAAAGGTATTCTAGAGAAAAAAGAAGTCGACGCGATTCTGCAGAAACACAAGTACCGTAAAGATGCCCGGGCTGAGGAGTTTGAAGTGGAACAAATTATTGAACTGGCGGAGATCTTTCGACAAGCGGTGCCTGAACCTGAGGAGTAGTCTTACGGGTACCCCAGTTTGCTCGCAAACTGGGCGGCAAAGCCGCAAGAGGTTTCATGTTAGATATGGAACAACTTTTTCGGACAGCATAAACATTACGCATTGATTATAGCCAACATTGCATTTAAGGCGTGCCGCCAGGTGCGATCTCTTGTTGACTTCGTCAACCCAGTTTTTTTTGTCAGGCTGGCTCCCAGTTAGAGTATCAATCTCGGTAAACCGTACATCTAATAAGGTTTACCAAACTAGCAAGGTCTGTTTTCTATCTCTAAGTTTCTAGCTGGAAGACAAAAATCTTGGTATTGTTGTGGCAGTAAGCCTCGATTGTCTTTGTTTTTTAAGTATCATAGAGGTTCTACTACTCATCTCAGATTCAGACGCATTTAGAACAACCGAGCATTTGTGTCCATTCTGGGTTAAATCCCACGTGCTACTAGATAGGGAAATTAAAATACGATGAAGTTTATCGAAATGACCGGCAAAGTGCTTCGTGTAGCTTTAAATGAAGACGAATTGAGCCCTGAAGAACTTGAGCAAGCCAAGGTCAGCGATGACACCATTGTCCGCATTAACGAGCAGGGCGATATCGAAGTTCGCAGACCTGCTAGTTGGGATATCATTGGTGGGTTATTGGGCGATTTCGAAAAGCGGGTTCAAGAGGTGAGCGGCCTGACTTGGGCGTAAAACTTGCTGTAGCTTAACTTGGTTTGTCTTGCTACAGCTCAAGAAGCCAATTCTTGCCCCTTGATCTTTCTGGCGATCAATGGTCATATAATAGTGGATGTGCCGTTTATCTGGATGTTACGGCCCAGTGCCGATACAACCACTGCTTCCGTTAGGATCGGGTGAAACGACCTACGCTGCCCACCAATCTCTCGTTTCAAGCAGGTTGTCTAGTTTCATTGAGTGCTTTTGAAATCGATGGCCGATCTAGTCGAAATCGCCTCTATCTTTTTGTAAGTTAAGATAGAAGGTAGCGTCTTACTATTCCTATTACCCTACTTTCGGAGTTTGCTGGATCGTGGCACCCAAACTTTCTGGTTCGTTATCGCCCCCAACAAATACCATCGTTGATCGTTTGCGATATCGCGCAGAGCATCAAGGCCCAGACCTTGCATTTGCCTATTTAGTTGATGGTGAAGACGAGGTCGTTGAATTGACCTACGGTCAGCTTGACCGCAAAGCTCGCGCAATTGCCGCTCGACTCAAAACCTATAAAATCCAGGGAGAGCGTGCGCTTTTGCTCTACCCACCAGGGCTCGATTTTATCGCCGCCTTTTTCGGATGTCTGTATGCTGGGGTGATTGCGGTTCCCGCTTATCCGCCACGTCGCAACCGCAATATGGTCCGCATTCAAGCGATTGCAGCCGATGCCGATGCCAAAATTGCGTTGACCATTCATAGTGATTATGAACGTGTTGAGCAAATGCTAGACGATACGCCACTCCTAAAATCTCTCGATTGGCTTTCGACAGACACGATTCTGGATGATGATGCAGATCAGTGGAATCGGCCTGATATCAATGAAGACACCTTATCGTTTCTGCAATACACGTCTGGTTCAACCGGAACGCCTAAAGGTGTGATGCTGACCCACGCGAACATGATGCACAACTCGGCATTGATCTCGTATGCGTTTGAACATACTCGCAGCCTGAAAACGATCTTCTGGTTACCCATGTATCACGACATGGGCTTGATCGGCGGTGTGCTTCAGCCATTGCATGTTGGTCAGCCAAATATCTCGATGTCTCCCATGGCGTTCTTGCAGCAACCTTATCGCTGGTTGCGAACGATCTCGAAATATCAAGGAACTGTCAGTGGCGGCCCCAACTTTGCTTACGAATTGTGTATCAACAAAATAACCGCAGAACAACGCGACAAGCTTGACCTGAGTAGTTGGGAATTGGCCTTTAATGGTGCCGAACCGATCAAACCTGAAACCATCGAGCGGTTCACCGAAATGTTTGAACCATGTGGTTTCAAGCGTGAAGCGTTCTATCCTTGCTACGGTATGGCCGAAGCGACGTTGATTATCGCAGGCGGCATGAAGAAATCTCCACCGGTGATTCGAGTCGTCGACGGAGACGCTCTCGATCATGACAATGTGGTCGATGCGGACCCCGATGAAGCAGGCGCTCGTCGCATTGTAGGTTGTGGAAACTGCTTGCCAGATCAAGAGATTCGGATCGTAGATCCTCATACTTATGCGGCACGTTCGGCAGATGAAGTGGGCGAAATTTGGGTCAAAGGGCCCAGCGTTGCCCAAGGATATTGGAAAAACGAAGAGGCGACCAAGGAACTATTTCAAGCACGCATTGCGGACACGAACGAAGGTCCGTTTCTTAGAACGGGTGACCTTGGTTTCATTCAAGATGGCGAAATCTTTGTCACTGGCCGCTTGAAAGATATGATCATTGTTCGTGGCGTAAATCGATATCCTCAAGATATTGAAGCAACTGTTCAACTAGCGCATCAAGTCATGGAAGACATGACGGTTGCCGCTGTTTCAGCAGAGATACAGGGTAAAGACCGACTTATTATCGTGGCAGAAGTTCCACGCAGTAAACGAAAAGATTATAGCGATGTGATTAGTGCGATTCGCAAAGAAGTTTCACTTGAACACGAGCTTCCTGTCGATGCGATTGCATTGATTCGCAAAGGTTCTCTACCGAAAACTTCAAGCGGAAAGATTCAACGACACGCTTGCCGCAATAATTTCATCAACAACACACTGACCTTTGTTGAGCGATGGGTGAGCTGGGGCGAAGTGGATGTTACATCCGAACTTCAACGCGTTCGTGTACGCCGAGCAGAACTAGAGTCTGCTAGGGCCGATGCCGAAGGGCTCGCGGTTACTGATCCTCTAATTCGTGAACGCACCACCAAATTGGTCATGGAGCGGATTCGTGGTGTTGCCCGAGAACGTACGCAAGACTTAGATCTTGACACCAACATAATCAACCTGGGTCTCGATTCGCTCGAACGCATGGAAATTATCGCGTCGATTGAAGATGCCTATGGAACTCGTTTCCCGGATCACATCTTGCCTTCGATGAAAACGTGCCTGCAAGTGATCGAAGCGGTTGAACTTTACTTGGGAGCGGAACCACTTAAAGTTCCTGCACCAGGTGAAATTCCGGAAGAGATGTATAGCTTCTCTGCACTTCCCGAATACCGCCAAGTGCAACAGACATCGGATCAACTGGCCGAATTGGGAATGCCCAATCCGTACTTCCAGATTCACGATACAACGACCACTAATGTGACCACGATGGATGGCCGCGAAGTCATCAACTTCGCTGGCTACAACTATCTGTCGTACTCTGGTTGCACCGAACTCAATCAGGCCGCCAAAGATGCGATTGATCAATTTGGCACCAGTGTTTCTTCCAGTCGTTTAGTTTCTGGCGAACGGACAGTTCATGGTGAGTTGGAAAAATCGATTGCGAAGTTCATTGGAACGGAAGATGCCGTGGCCATGGTCGGTGGGCATTCGACCAATGAAATGACCATTGGGCACTTGCTTCGTACGGGAGATTTAATCCTTCACGATTCGATGGCACACAACAGTATTATTCAAGGCGCCAATCTTTCTGGTGCTCGTCGCAGACCATTCCCGCATAACGACTGGGAAGAACTTGACGAAGTGCTGCAAGATATTCGCCACGATTATCGTCGCGTGTTAATCGTGATCGAAGGCGTGTACGGCATGGAGGGAGATATCCCGAACGTGCCGAAGTTTATTGAAGTCAAGCAGCGTCATAAAGCTTGGTTAATGGTCGACGAGGCACATTCGATTGGAACCATCGGGCACACCGGTCATGGAATCTCTGAGCACTTTAACATTCCACCTGATGCCGTTGATATTTGGATGGGCACCTTAAGCAAGGCCCTGGGTAGCAGCGGCGGTTACATTGCTGGCAGCCGAGAGCTTGTCGAGTATTTAAAATATACCGCACCAGGTTTTGTTTACAGTGTTGGTATCTCGCCAGCGAATGCAGCGGCCGCTTTGGCAGGCATTCGCAAGCTAACAGAAGATGGCGCCACCGTTCGCAAGTTACAAGCGAATGCCAGCATGTTCTTGAAAATTGCGAAGCAAGCCGGGTTAAATACTGGGTTAAGTAACTCGACGCCTATCATTCCGGTAATCATTGGTGACTCAATGCTCACGATGATTCTTGCACAACGATTGTTAAACCAAGGAGTCTACGTGCGACCGATTATCTACCCTGCGGTCGAAGAATCAGCAGCCAGGTTAAGATTCTTCATCAATGCCAATCATACGACCGATCAGATTCGCATGACTGTCAACTTAGTTCAGCAAACTTGCGAAGAGTTGCTGGCAGATACGGTCGATAATGTTTCCAGTTCATCGAGATAATGCTCTAAGGCTTCAATGAAAAAAGGCGATGCCGGTTGGGCATCGCCTTTTTTTATTTGCAGTACAAATCTCTGTTGAGACTAGTTACTTATCGATGTAGTGTGAATCCAACTGCCACGCCGGTAAACACCAGTGATTCTTGCTGACTGCCAGAGTTGACGAGTGGGTTACGACCGATTCCATTACCGAAGTACATGGTGTCCCAACTCACATCGAGTGATATTTCACGAGTGAAGTAATAGCCAGCACCTAAGCTGAACTCACCACCGATAACACTGTTTTCATAAGTTTCAATATCGCCCCGGCCAACCCAGTTGTTGCCTGCGAATGCTCGCACATCACTGTAAAGCATCCAGTGACCTCTGCGTGAAAACAACCGGCCTCCTACCTGTCCTAGTATCATGTTATTATTCATGGGAGTTGCAAAGGTTTTATCACTGAACTGTGCATAGCGGAGGCCAACCATGGGTTCAAAGTACGAACCTTTGTGGAACTGATCAAGACGCCATGTTTTATTCAGTTCAAGGCTATTAAAGTTACCCCGGTTGATATCATCATTGGCAGGGCCATCTAGTTTCCAGCCAGAGAACAACCAGCCATGCCCTTCTTCAGTCATGTATCCGGTATCAATTCGGGTTCCATGTGTGGAATCCCCTTTGTAGGAGCCATCAGCCGCTTCGCCGCGTCCAACGCTCATTGACAACCGGTGGTACTCTAAAAAGAGTCCCGTATTGGCGTCGATGGTATCGGAGCCATACTGTTCGGTAATCGGTGGTGCAAACCACTGATAGTCGTAATCCTCAAATGGGATATCGGTCAGTGGCTGATAAAAGCCGGGGTACTGAGTGTTTAGTTGGCCATGCGAGACTGAGACTGCCATCAAGTTAATGGTGACAATAAGAGCACACAGTGATATTCGCTTCATCAACATGGTCTGATACTACCTAGTGATTTTCATGTGACGTTGATAAGAAAAGCCATCTGACTTAACTGATAACAATTCTTCCTTGCCGGTAGTATCGGTTGTTCGGGCGAGATGAATTAAGCCAGTTTGGTAATCTCTGCCGAAAATATGGCCTAATCGTCAAAATTCCACAAACACAGCCTTTGATTTGTAAAAATGGGAGGCGTGGGAGAGATGCGTTGAATGCAATTCCAGTTTTGCTCGACTTTATCTGCTTTCATTGTAGAATCAGTGACAGCAACCTATTATATCACTGTACGAATTGCGAACATTAAATACTCGAATGGATCAGTACTTCCCTTGCGAAAGTTTTTTCAGATGAATAAATATCCTTACCTAGTCCTTATGCTGGCTCAGGTCGTGCTATCACAGCAATTGTTGGCCGAAGAAACACGTGCAGACAAAAAGCAAGATTATATTCGGGTTACCCAAAATGCAGATGGCAAACCGCTGGCAATGCAGACTGCCGTGGTTCGGTATATTTCTAATAATAAGAATCAACAAGGTCTCTCAGTTGAATTAGTAGGCGCCGTTCATATAGGCGAGGCATCTTACTATAAGAAGTTGAATCAAGTGTTTAAACAATATGATGCCTTACTCTATGAAATGATCGCACCTGAAGGCACCAAAATTCCCAAGGGTGGCGTAAAATCAAATAAGAGTGCGCTCAGTGGTCTACAGGGTGGCATGAAAGATATGCTCGGCTTGGAATTTCAACTTGAAAAAGTAGACTATACACCGAAGAATTTCGTGCATGCCGATATGACTCCGGAAGAATTTGGCAAAGACATGGCAGAGTCAGGCGATGGTTTTCTTCACATGATGGCCAGGGCCATGGGCCAATCGATGGTACAGCAAGGCAAAGAATCGAACAAAGGAATGGACGCCAAGCTTATAATGGCCCTGTTCTCTTCCAATCGAGAACTTCTCCTGAAACAACTCTTTGCCGATCAGATGAAAGATATGGAAGGCCAGATGCGAGCCATCGAAGGCCCTAATGGTTCAACCTTGATTTCAAGTCGTAATAAAAAAGCATTCACGGTGTTAAAGCGTGAAATCGATGCTGGCAAAAAGAAGATTGGTGTTTTCTACGGAGCAGGCCATTTTCCAGACATGCACAAGAGATTAGTTGAAAACTTCAATATGAAGGTTGAATCGGTTCGCTGGATCGACGCTTGGAATCTACAAGAGTAAGACTTACATCGCTCTCTCGGTAACATCGAAACAGCATCGCTGCTAGCACTTCTATTCCTCCGTTTACATAATCCGGTAGATACTTATAATCACGTTCTTCTTCCTTCTTCTTAGAAGAACCTCATCTACCTGTATATCAAATCGGAGACCTTCTGCATGGCGTTGCTTAGTTTTAGTGAGATGTCTACTTATCGCTGGACATTTGACGAAGATGTACACGCCCTCGAAGCAGCAGGAATTCCGGCCATTCACATCTGGCGAAGAAAACTCTCTGATTTTGGCGAAGAGAAAGCCATTCACTTGTTAGAAGAAGTCGGCATGCAAGTTTCGGCGTTAAGCTGGATCGGCGGCTTCACTGGTAGCGATGGTAGCTCTTATCAAGAATCATTAGCGGATGCGAAGAAGACTATACATTTAGCGGCAGAGATGAAAGCTGCTTGCTTGGTGATCTACAGTGGCTCGCGTGGTGGGCACACACAAAATCATTCGAGAAAACTCTTTGAAAGTGCCCTGATCGAGCTGCTGCCCTATGCAGAAGAATACAATTTGCCACTGGCCATTGAACCCATGCACGTTAACTGCGGGGGAGATTGGACCTTCTATCACTCCCTGGAATCGACACTGCAATTGATTGATCAGTTCAAGCACCCTCTGCTTCGCTTTGTGGCCGATCTCTACCAACTAGGGCACGATCACGCGGTGGTAGATCAACTGGTTCAACATGTTGATAAAATCGCTTTAGTTCAAGTTGCTGATGCGACTGCCGCCCCAGAAGAAGAACAAAACCGCTGCCTGTTGGGCGAAGGAGTCCTGCCTATCCGCGAAACGATCCTCGCATTGAACCAGGCTGGCTACCGCGGATACTACGATATCGAATTACTAGGGGCCGATGTCGAACATTTCAAATATCAACATCTGATTGAACATTCGCAAAAGTTCTTCGATCAAGTGTTAGCAACCTCTGTGTAGTTGATGCTGAGGAATATATAGTTTGGCAATTTGGCTCTAGAGTTCCCATATCAAGACAGAAGCTCGAACGGTTGGGTACCGAATGCTTGTCCGTTGATTTGTAGGGTCACATGATGCGTGCCGGGGTACAGGGTGTAGGTCGTGGCGTTGGCTCGTAATGGATGACGTTTACTGATTGAGATTGACTCCCCTTTCTTCAGGCCAATTTTCTTGATCTTATGCACCTTGGGTGACAACTGGCCGTTGGCTTTTACAAAGTCAACAATGTAGTCAAGCATCAGTGACTCGTCTCGCATGGCAGTGACCGTGAACGAAAACTCGATCGCTTGCCCAGGTTGAATGCTGGGTGTGTTCAGCGTGAAATCGGAGACCTTGATCTTTGGATTGGGATGGTAGCCCAAAAATTTAAGTGCATCAGAGTTGCCTTGCTTCACCAGCGTGCGTAATGCGTGTTTGCTCATCCACTCTAGCTCAGGCGCATCTTGTTCGGCTTGCTGCTTCCAGCGTTTCAAAGCGTGGAGCACTAGTTTGGGCTGAGACTTGGCAATGTCGTTCAGGTGATTAGAAACCGACCGCGTGACATAACGCGTGGGGTCTGCATGAAGCGTATCGAGCAGGGGAAGCGGTATGGTGGGATCAATCGATAAGCGACCAGACCAGGGCAACAGCGGTCTGGTGCCTTCGCTGACTAAACGGCGAACGTGGTAGTTTTTATCAGTCGACCACTTCTCTAGTTCGCCGAGGGTCTCATCTGGGTGCGTGTTAATGAACGCGCGGATCGCGTCTTCCATCGAGAACCGCTGGGTGATCGCTTTGAGAGTTTTCAGCGATAACTTCAGGTGTTTCTTTGCGAGTCCATTACGAACGACAAATTCTCCGAGCGGGGCAAAAATGAAATCGCCGAAGTCGTCATCGGTTTTCGTGGGATCAAGTGGAGCAGGCAAAGCGGCCGCAATCTGCTTTGCGGCATCTTTGAAGTTGGTCGCTAGATAGTTTTCCAAAGTGCCTGTGATATGAACAATCCGCTCTTTTAATTCCAGCTTTTTCAATTGCTTCATGGTATCACGCACAAAGCCAGCGGAGTCAAATTTATTGTCGGCTGC